>QIJI01000385.1 GCA_003231795.1 Gammaproteobacteria bacterium | reverse complement strand
GGTGCCTTACCGCTTGGCGACGGCCCAATAAATCTCTCTATTTCAGCAATCCCAGTTGCTGATGCACCGGATTGACATTCATCGCTTTTGCGACAAAAGCATCCCACTTTTCCGGAACACGCGATTTTACATCGTCTGCCTGTTCAAGGCTATCAAAGGCAGCAAACACACAAGCACCGGTACCCGACATCCTGCTGCTGGCATACTGATTCAACCAGTCAATTGCGGCACTTACCTGCGGATACCGATTTCGCACCACGGGTTCGCACACATTGCTACCCGCACCCTGCAGAAAGGCGCGTATTGTGAGTGGATCGTTAGTGCGTGTCAATTCCTGCGCGGCAAATATTTCTGCAGTCGAAACAGACACTTTCGGGTCGATTACGAGAAAATAATGCAACTCCGGCTCGATCGGCTGCAGCAATTCACCAACACCTGTTGCCCAGGCCGCCCGACCCCGCACAAACACCGCAACATCGGCCCCGAGTTCCAGTCCATTTGCGGCCAGGTCATCAAGTGTCAGATTCAATTGCCACAGCTGATTTAATGCCAACAGGCAACTCGCCGCATCTGAGCTTCCACCACCGAGACCACCGCCAACCGGAATGCGTTTATCAATTTTCAGCTCGACACCGAGGCTCGTGCCATAACGCTTTTGTAACAGGCGTGCGGCTACAATCATGAGATCATCCGCTTCGCTCACCGGACTGTTGCTTGCGGGTCGGGTGATACTACCGTCACGGGTGACTGTTAGTTCGATAAAATCGCAGAGATCAATAAACTGAAACGCGGTTTCAAGCAGGTGATATCCGTCGTCGCGACGTCCGCTAATGTTTAAAACCAGGTTCAGTTTGGCTGGCGAATGCAGTTGCAGTGTTTCACTCATGTTAGTTGAATTCGGGAAACAGATCTGAAGGCGCTTCGTCAATTTCCGTCGCCTGCCAGCGCTCGATGACAATTTTTATCAGAATGTTATCGAGGGCCAGTTTGAGTCGACGGGGTAAATCAGGGGACTCGAAATAGTCGATATAGTCAATCGACCAGCTATCCTGCTTCAAAAACCGGGTTCGGCCCGCATCATCGAAACGACGGGAGAATTTGCTTTGAGGCTGTGGCAAAGCGCGAATCCAGTACTCCAGCCCGCTAATCGGTATCGACCAGCCAATCGCCTGTTCAAGTAACGCCTCGGGACTACTGTCGAGCAATACCCGCCCATCAGGAAGACTGAGACGATAGAGATCATCTGATATTGATTCGATTCGTATAACCCCCTGACCGAAGGGGGCCTGCAGAAAAATGACAAAATGACCAGGCTTTTGCTGCCAACGAATCCCCAGATTGTAGGCCTCACCTTTGAGCTTAACCACAGCGCGTGCCTGGATGTCCCAATCATCTACCGACCGTGATGCCTGTTGCCGGGAATGCCAACGTTGCTCCGCCGTCACCTGACCAGACTGCGGACTTGATTGGCTACAACTCGCAAGCATTAACACGACGAAACAAATAGTGAAATGCCGAATCAGGCCCATTCCAAAAGTAGTGGTGAATGTCAGGGAATAAAACGCTGCATTACTTCCTGCAGCTTCGGGTCGTCGGGGGATTTTTTCAGTGCTTTTTGCCAGATGGTGCGAGCTTCATCCTGATTTCCGGTAACCCACAGTACTTCACCGAGATGCGCGGCAATCTCGGGATCGTCCAATCGAGACAGCGCTTTTCGCAACAGGCGGATTGCATTGCTATAGTTACCCATCCGGTAATACACCCAACCCAGACTATCAATAATGGCTGGATCATCCGGCATGATTTCAATGGCTCGCTGCAAATAACCGTAAGCTTCTTCATAACGATCGGTTTGATCGGCAAGCGTAAAACCGAGCGCATTCAGGGCATGCGCATTGTTAGGTTGTGTTTTCAGAATCGCCTTGATGTCCTGTTCGAGCAGTTCGATATTGCCCAGTCTTTCTGCTACCAGCGCACGCGCATAGAGTAAATCGGCGTTTCCCGGAACGATACCAAGCCCGGTATTGAAGACTTCCATCGACTCCAGGTAGCGACGGGCACTGCGCAACAGGTCACCTTTGATTAAATATATGCGCACCAGCGTGCCATCCGACTGGCTCCCTTTCAGCATTGCGTCCAGACGCGCAATCGCCTCTTCAGCACGCCCGGAAACACCCAGTAAAGCTGCAATGCGCAGGCGAGCGTCAAACTTGTATTCACCAACTTGAACTTTCTCGTACCACTCGATGGCCTGATCAAATTGTTTGCGATTTTCATAAATTCGACCGAGGTAGTACAGCGCTTCACCTTCGCGCCGATCGAGTTCGACCAGCATCAACATATATTTCTCGGCATCGTCGAGACGCTGCGACTCCAGTGACAGTAACCCGAGGGTATAGAGCAGTTCGACATCGTCGGGAGACGCCTGGTGCAGTTTTTCAAATTGCTCGCGGGCTTTATCGTACTCTTTTACGTCTACCAGCAGCCGCGCATAAGTCATCCGCAGAACCTGATCTTGCGGACTACTGGCTACCGCTTTTTGCAGGCTGATTACCGCCTCCGAAGATCGTCCCAGTTTCAGTAAAACTTTGGCCCGGGTTGCATGCGCGCCTTCAATTTCATCAAGCGCCAGGGTCTTGTCGAGATAATCAACGGCTTCTTCCGAACTGCCGTTCTGTGCCGATAACATGCCATGCAGGTACTGCGCATATGCCCGCTCCGGGTAGCTATTTGCAATTCGGCGACTGACTTCCAGTACGGTATCGATATTTTTTTCGCGCGCCAGAATTCTGAGCAGTGGCGTAAACAATTGCGAATCTTCGAGATTACTGGCTTGAATCAATCCATCGATATAAGAATATGCTTCTTCGACCCGGTTTTGACGGATATAGACAGACGCGATTACCTGCTTCGCTTCGATTCGGTCCGGTTCGAGTTCGATCCAGCGTTCGGCCGCTTTGATGGCAGATTCAAGATTCTGGCCATAAACCGCCACTCGAACCGCGCGTTCAGCAATAGCCGGATTATTTTGTGTTTTGAGTACCTTCAGATAATACTCAACCGCAAGTTCTGTATTTCCGCGGTTGAGCGCGATTTCGGCAACCATCAGGTTATAGGTTGCATCCGCCACAGTATCCTGTTGCGATGTAATCAGATTGATCTGCGCTTGTTCAGCTTGATGCACTTGCACGCCCTGCTCCGACAGGCTGGCGCAACCAGTCGTTAGTATCGCCAGTGCAAGAATACCAGGGGGAAATGGGTTCAATCGCTTCAAATCTGATTCCAGGGTGACACTAGTTAAGGAGTGTAGCATTTCGCTATAGGATTGTATTTATCGCGATTTGTTCCACGGCTGTTGTATTTGAACGGTATATACCCGAAAATCGCGGATAACAATCCTGCTCCCTATCATGGCCCTACTGTCACTCGGCATCAATCATTTAACCGCTCCGATCGATATTCGCGAAAAAGTCGCATTTGCACCGGACCAGATGGGTCAGGCCTTGCATCAGCTACTGGACATCCCGGCGGTAAACGAATCGGTTATCGTTTCGACCTGTAATCGAACCGAAATCTATTGCGATGTCAGCTCGGATAGCAGCGCCATCATTGCCGACTGGCTTTCAGCCTATCACGGCCTAAATGACCAGACCCTGCTGCCCTGCCTTTATCATCACAACAATCAGGAAGTTGCGCGCCATCTGTTCCGCGTTGCCTCAGGGCTCGACTCGATGGTGTTGGGAGAACCCCAGATCCTCGGGCAGTTAAAGGATTGCTACGATCAGGCACGCGACGGTAATGCGTTGAATTCGATCCTGGACCGTTTATTCCAGCATAGTTTCAGCGTTGCCAAAAGGGTTCGTACCGATACTGAAATCGGCGCCAACCCGGTTTCGGTCGCTTTTGCGGCGGTCAGCCTGTCTAAACAGATTTTTGGCAAGCTTGATCAATTGAGTGCTTTGCTGATCGGTGCCGGCGAAACGATCGAGCTGGTCTCGCGCCACCTTAAAAGTCAGCAAATCGGCTCCATCACCATCGCCAATCGCAGTCTCGAGCGAGCGCAGGCGCTGGCTCAACAAGTTGGCGGTATCGGGGTCCAGATCAACACGGTGCCGGAGCAACTGGCGCTGGCCGACATCGTGATTTCTTCGACCGCGAGTCAATTGCCGATTCTCGGTAAAGGTGCGACCGAATCGGCGCTCAGGCAGCGCAAGCATCGGCCTATCTTCATGGTTGATCTTGCGGTGCCACGCGATATCGAACCCGAGGTGGGTGAGTTACAGGATATCTATCTGTACACGGTCGATGACCTGAAAGGTGTAGTCGATGAAAATTTACGCGGTCGTGAACTGGCAGCCGAGGCGGCGCAGGAAATTATTAATCTCGAAGTCACTGCCTTTGATCAATGGTTGAAAACGTATCAATCTTCTGATCAGATCAGACAGTTACGCGATGCTGCCGAATCGATCAAAGAAAAGGCGCTCGAAAAGGCCCTGGCGCAACTTCACCAGAACCAGGATCCGACCAGGGCCATAGAAAGGCTGGCCAACGAAATAACCAACAAATTAATGCATAAACCGACACTGGAAATGCGTAAAGCTCTGGAAAATGACGACCAGGCCCGCGCCCAACTGTTAAAATCACTGATCTTGCCTGACGACTGAACCGTGAAAGAATCCCTGATTAACAAACTCGAAGCCTTGTGCGCCAGACATGAAGAAATTGCCGGCCTGCTGTCGGATATCGGGGTCATCAATGACCAGGATCGATTCCGCAATCTGTCGATGGAATACGCTCAACTCGAAGACCTTGTAAAAAACTTCAATGCTTTCAGAGAAACGCAACACGCACTTGAGTCAGCCCGCGAATTACTGCAAGAGGACGATCCGGAGATGCGCGAGCTCGCCGAAGAGGAGATCGAAGTCAACAGTGAAAAGATCGCGCTGCTCGAAGTTGAACTGCAGAAGCTGCTGCTGCCGCGTGATCCGAACGATAGCGCCAATGTATTTCTCGAAATCCGCGCCGGAACCGGGGGTGATGAAGCCGCCATATTCGCAGGCGATTTATATCGTATGTACAGCCGCTACGCTGAATCGCAGAAATGGCAACTCGAGATATTGAATAGTAGTGAAGGCGAACATGGCGGATACAAAGAGATCATCGCAAGGATCATCGGGAAAGGAGCATTTTCTCAATTAAAGTTTGAATCCGGTGCCCATCGCGTGCAACGGGTACCTGAAACGGAATCGCAGGGACGAGTGCATACCTCGGCAGCGACCGTTGCCATTATTCCTGAAAGCGAAGAACTGCAGATGATTGAAATCAACACGGCTGATTTGCGCGTCGACACCTTCCGCGCCTCTGGCGCTGGCGGCCAGCACGTTAACAAAACAGATTCGGCTATCCGCCTGACGCATTTACCCACCGGAACCGTGGTCGAATGTCAGGACGAGCGTTCCCAACATAAAAATCGCGCGCGCGCGATGTCCTTATTGCAGGCGCGCATCTATGACGCCGAAAAACAAAAACAGGACCAGGAACAGGCCGCCGAACGCAAATCACTGGTGGGTGGTGGTGATCGTTCAGAGCGAATCCGTACTTACAATTACCCCCAGGGGCGGCTCACCGATCATCGCATCAATCTAACGCTCTATAAGCTCGACGAGATTATGCAGGGTAATCTCGGGCAGGTGGTTGACCCATTGATGCATGAGTTTCAGGCCGAACAGCTGGCCAATCTGAGTGAGGCCGATGGAGGCCTGAATTAATATGGGTATCTCTTAAAATGCGCTTTTTCAGTGATTGCCGCGTCAGCTCCGTGCTGGTGCGCCAGCCCGGTCGATCCTCATGTACTTCATGTACACTGCGGTTCTCCGCGCGGTGCTTCCTTGCACTCACTGAAAAATCACTATTTTTAGAGATACCCATATGCCCGAATTTTCCAGTAAAGTAGCCTTTGTCACCGGTGCTGGTGGTGGAATGGGGTACCAGATTGCATGCGATCTGATCCATCAGGGGGCACGCGTTTTAATGTTCGATATCAAGGACAAACCCGCGCAAATTCCAGGTGTTGCCGATCAGTCCATTTATATTCAGGGCGACCTAACCGACGATAGCGCCGTCGCGGATGCGGTAGCGCAAGCGAATTCTGCTTTCAGCGGCATCGACCTGCTGGCAAATGTAGCGGGTGCTTTATGGTTTGATCGGGATCGCAGCGCACTTGATATCGACCTCGATGTATGGGATCAGGTGATGGCGATAAACCTGAAATCCATGGTGCATACTTCAAGACATACCGTGGCGAGTATGCGCAGTCGGGGTGGTGGTGCAATGGTGCATTTTTCGTCGACGCAATGCCTGCGCGGCGATTCGGCACCCCAGGATGCCTACCAGGCTGCCAAGGCCGGAGTGGTCGCGTTTTCCAAGTCGCTGGCGATTCAGTTGGCCGCAGATAATATCCGCTCGAATGTGATCTATCCGGGACCGAGCGAATCTCCCATGCAGGACCGCTGGAAAGAAAATCCTGAAGGAAAAGTGGCTACCGCAAATGCAATTCCACTGGGGCGTGTCGGTACGGTGCAAGACATGTCGAATGCGTGCCTGTTCCTGCTCTCTGACAAGGCGTCATTCATCACCGGCACCGAACTACTGGTAGACGGCGGCCTCCAGGCAAGACCTTAAGTAGCCCGACATTCCGTCATTCCGATACGTCGGACCGCCGTGTAGGCGGGAATCTTACAACGCGCCACCATATCAAGATTCCCGTCTGCACGGGAATGACGAAATAGTGAACCTGCTACGCACGTAATAGTTTGACTGGATCCCGCGGTCCGACGTATCGGCTTTCGCCGGGACGACAGTGAATAGTATTTGAAGGTTTCTGTCGCCGTGAGCGTAGCAAGGCAAAAATTATCGCAATAGCGCGAGCATACATGTAAGTATGTGAGCGTTTTGCGATAATTTTTAACGCGGCTATCGCTGCGCTCACGGCGGCAGAAAAAAGGGCCGTCCCTGGCCCACGTGATATCATCAATAATCGGGGGAGGAGTGTATTGATGCACACACCCTAACTATAGACGATGCCTGAAATTTCCATAGTGAACCAGTTCATACTCAATGAGTGAACAAATCGACAACGCCATTCGATGGGCAACCGATCTAATCCGCAACTGCAGTGAATCTGCGCGCCTTGACGCCGAATTGCTGTTGGCCCATTGCCTCGACAAACCGCGCAGTTATCTTTACACCTGGCCGCGGCAAAATCTCAGCGAAAGCTGCTGGCATGACTACCGCGCGATCGTACAAAAACGCCTTGAGCCGACCCCGGTGGCCTACTTGCTGGGGTCACGCGAATTCTACTCGATGCAATATACGACCACTGTCGACGCTCTGATTCCGCGCCCTGAAACCGAGCTGCTGGTAGAGCTGACACTGGCTGGTATCGACCCGGACAGCAAGTCTCGCGTGATCGACCTCGGTACCGGCACCGGGATAATTGCGATCACCCTGAAAGCGCTACGTCCTGGGATCGAGATACTGGCAACCGATATCGATGCCGCCTGCCTCGATTTAGCACAGAAAAATGCCACCCAACACGAGGTAACGATCGAATTTATCCGGTCGAACTGGTACCAGGGGCTTGCCCGCGAAAAATTCGATACGATAGTTTCGAATCCCCCATACATCGCCGCAAATCATCCCTTCCTCGAGCAGGGCGATTTGCCCGCCGAACCCAGGCTCGCGTTGACGCCGGGACAAACCGGACTGGAATCATTACAGCAGATTATTGCCCAGGCGCCGAATTATTTGAACAACACCGGAAAAATAATTCTCGAACACGGCTACGACCAGCAGGCAGCAGTGGCTGACCTACTGGAAGCGCATGGATTTGGTGAAATTCAATGCCATTTCGATTTCAACGACCTGCCGCGAGTTACGACGGCTAAATTGATTGAAAAACCCAATCCCAGGGCGTAGGCTCGATGCATGGAGGAAGCAGACCAATATCGATGTCGCCTGATTAATCTGAAACATAGCGGTGATCCGGACTATCAGGCCGAAGCCGCCTGTGAAGTACTTGCCAACATCGACGGAATTATCCTCGCAGCACCCTTCAGCAAGCACAGCGTGCACATTATCTATGCGCTTGACCGCCTCACCTTTGAAATCATAATCGAGTTATTAGACGAATTAAATTTCGAATTGCAGGATTCGATTCTGGTTAGCTTGCGTAATACCATTTATTGTTACCTGGAAGACAATGCCCGCGCCAACATGCATCTCGATGTAACCGAGTTTCAGGAACCTGAAGACGAAAGCCAGGCAGTATCGCAGGATAGCGACAAGTACTGGGAAGACTATCGCTGAATGTACTCGATAACCCTGGTCGATATTGCAGTAGCCTTTATTCCGGTAGTAATCACAGTGGTAATCATTGTTTTCTGGTCGAACAATCTGAGTCGGGCGCTAGTTGCAATCGCCCGCATGCTGGTTCAATTGCTTTTGATCGGTTACGCACTGGACTACATATTCAACGCAAACAATCATCTGGTTATTCTCGCAGTTTTGAGTTTTATGCTGATCGCAGCGAGCTGGATCGCATTGGGCAGCTTGCCGGTAAAGCGATCCGCTTTGCTGGGGCACAGCCTGCTGGCAATTGCCGGTGGAGGCATTCTTAATCTGGTACTGATTACGCAGGGTGTATTGCATGCGGACCCCTGGTATCAACCAGCCATCGTAATTCCTTTAGCGGGTATGATTTTTTCCAACTCAATGAATAGCGTCAGCCTCGCCGGCGAGCGGTTCTACAGCGAACTTGAGTTTCACGATGATTACGCACGGGCACGCAATAACGCTTTCCAGGCAGCAATGATTCCAATCACCAATTCGTTGCTGGCGGTTGGACTGGTATCGCTGCCAGGCATGATGACCGGTCAGATTCTGGCGGGCACCTCACCGGTGATCGCAGCGCGTTATCAAATAATCGTGATGTGTATGATTTTCAGTTCGGCTGGTATTTCGAGCGCGATATTCCTGTGGCTGATTCATCGCTACAGTCCGCAGAACACCCAGACAGGAGGCAACGCATGTGGATAACAATCACCGTGCTCGCGCTCGTAGTAATTACCGCAGTGGCATGGCTGGCGACGCTGGAAGGGTGTTTTCACGTCAAGCGCAGCCGCGAAATTGCCGCCCCGACCGACTCGGTTTTTGCCGCCATTACCGATTTCAAATCCTGGCCGGAATGGAGTCCGTGGTTAATGCACGAACCGGATAGCATCATTACCTACAGCGAAAACTATCAGCAGGAAGGCGGTTTTTACTGCTGGGACGGTCAGGTAATCGGCGCTGGCAAGCTCACCCACGAGGAAATCAATCCGCCACGAAACATCAATCAGCAGATTGAATTCCTGCGCCCGTTTAAATCAGTCAATCAGATTCGCTGGAGTTTCGAGGAGCAGGACGACACATGCCTGGTAACCTGGGAAATGATCGGAAACATGCCTTTCCTGTTTCGCTTTATGACAAGCCGGATGGAACCCATGATTGGACGTGATTATGAACTGGGTTTATCCTTACTCAACGGGTACATGAATGCCAGTGCACCCCACCCCGAACTGGCGTTTGTAGATAACGAAGTTCTGCAGGATTTTTACTACTGGGCTATCCCCTGTCACGGTAATTTACGCATGCTCGAAGCCAGTCGACCTTCTAACATTGACACCCTGGAAGTCGCTGCGGGAGGAAAATCAGGGCTGCCTTTCACCATTTTTCACCAATTCAATCCGCTTAAAAGCGATTATCAGGCAGAAGTGGCAATTCCGGTAACCGAACACACACCGCAATCCAACTATACCCGTCGGAAATTTTCGGGCGGGCGGTATTTCAAGATGACACTGCACGGTGACCACCAGTTTTTACCGCTGGCATGGTATGCCTTATCCAGTCATTGCCGCATGCACAAAATCAAACTGGACAAATCGAGGCCCTCGCTTGAAATCTATCACAACGACCCGGCAAAGACAGCCGACTCAAACCAGCTCGTCAGCGCACTTTATCTAGCCATCAAATAATTAGCAGACTTTTCTGGCTGCCCTGAACGCGTGAGCGCAAGGCAAAAATTATCGCAATAGCGCGAGCATACATAAAAGTATGTGAGCGTTTTGCGATAATTTTTAACGCGGCGATCGCGCGTTCAGGGCAGTCAGAAACAAAAAAATGGGCTGGTTCTTGCGAACCAGCCCTAAAGTCGTAATCGACATTTATAACCAAAGGAGGACATCGTGAGAGAGGTTAGGTGTTCTTAACCCTTAACACACTGATATATATAGGATAGATTGATAGAAATTCCAGCTAATATTCGATAAACGGCAGTAAAATCAGTATATATGGGCCATATATTTGACGCTTTTTATTAAATTAACCTCCTAACTTATTGATTTATAATAAATATTCGTTAATAACATCATCGATTTGTATCGTAAAAATAATTTGCCCGAACCACATCAGTTTTCGTTAAGAAGCTTTTCAGGCTCGAATCGGCATGATTAAGCCCTTTTAAAATTGCTAACGTTAAACGAAGTCATTCGGCTACGGCCATGGGCTTCTTATTGGGAATGATCAGATATATGATAACGCAGCAATGACCAGTTCAGCTATTCCACCCAGATGCACGCAATCCCCCACACGATTGCTTTGTCTTACAGCCCTGCTACTGGCAATCGCTAGCAGTGGCTGTGCTGTTGTTAGTCGGGGTATCCCGGTTCCCCAAGACCTGGTCACGACAACCACAATCCCCGGGTTTGAAAACATCCGTTACACTATCGGGGTCAATGAGCATGGATTGGCCGAGGAGTTTCTGGGTGCGATCAAACTGGGGCGAATAAAATCCGCCGACGTCAACCTGTTAGCTATTTCTGGTGGCGGTGCGGATGGCGCCTTTGGTGCTGGATTGCTTAGTGGCTGGACGGATCAAGGAAGTCGACCACAATTCCAGGTGGTGACCGGAGTCAGTACGGGTGCGTTGACTGCGCCTTTTGCGTTTCTCGGGTCTGCCTATGACGACCAGCTTCGCGAGGCTTATACAACCTTGCACAACGACGATATTTTTCACCTGCGTAATATTTTTGGCATTTTGTGGGGTGATTCACTCGCGCTAACCGGACCGTTGTACAACACAGTATCTGCCTTTATCGATGAAGCAGTTTTGAAAGCGATTGCTGCTGAACACAATAAGGGGCGGCGCCTTTTCGTAATGACAACAAATCTGGATGCGCAAAGACGGGTTATCTGGAATATGGGTGCCATCGCCAACAGTGGCCGAGATGATGCGCTTCGTCTGTTCCGAAAAATTATCATCGCCTCTACTTCAATCCCGGTCGCCTTTCCGCCTCAGTACATTGAAGTAGAGGCTGACGGCTCAGCCTATACTGAAATGCATGTCGATGGAGGAGTTATGGGTCAGGTATTTTTACACCTGCCGAAAGCTGTTAATTCATCCGGTTCAGTTCAGGAGAAACCGATCAAAGTCTATGTTATCCGCAATGCAAAAGTGGTCGGCAGTTACTCGGCCATGACGCCGCTAATCATTCCGATCATGTTGCGCACCCTCAAGTCCCTGACGACCACCCAGGGCATTGGCAATCTGTACGAAATTTATCAACAGACAAAAGAGGCCGGTGCAGAATTCCGGCTAGCCTACGTTCCCGACAATTTTAAAACCGACCATCACGATATGTTCGAGCCGACAGCGATGAAAGCGATGTTCGACAGGGCTTACGAAATGGCTGTTACCGGTTATCCATGGCAACGCCGCCCACCTGAAGAGTTTTAACCGTTAGCAGTCAACCGGCGAATCAGGCTGGAGGTATCCCAGCGGGAGCCTCCCAAAGCCTGAACTTCACCGTAATAATCGTTAACGATCCTGGTAATCTCCAGCACGGCTCCATTTTTTCCGGCTTCTTCGAGGCAGATAGCAAGATCTTTTCGCATCCAGTCGACCGCAAAACCAAACTCAAACTCGTCGTTGAGCATGGTATTGCCCCGATTTTCCATTTGCCATGATCCGGCCGCGCCCTTGGATATAACATCGACAACCTTGTGACCATCGAGCCCGGCGCGTTGCGCAAAATCGAGACCTTCCGATAACCCCTGCACCAGGCCGGCAATACAGATCTGGTTAACCATCTTGGTCAACTGGCCGGCACCCACGCCACCCAGTAATTCTGCCGCGCGCGCGTAATTCATTATGATGGGTCTGGCAGCATCAAAAGCTTCTTCCGAACCGCCGATCATCACCGTCAAAACCCCGTTTTCAGCACCTGCCTGGCCGCCTGAAACGGGCGCATCAAGAAATAAAACCTCAGCCTTTTCGGCGATTTCGCGAGCCACATTGGCCGAAGCAGTAGTGTGATCAACCAGAATTGAGCCCGGCTTGCACCCGGCCAGAACACCGTCGTCACCGAAGACCACCGAGCGTAAATCATCATCGTTGCCGACACATATAAATACGAAATCGGCACCCTCGGCTGCGTCACGCGGTGTTTTTCCATAGCTACCCTGGTATTCGTCACACCATTGTTGCGCCCTGGCGACGCTGCGATTATAAACACGCGTTTCGAATCCCGCCCTGGAAAGGTGCCCGGCCATTGGATGGCCCATTACACCCAAACCGATAAATGCGACTTTTTGATCACTCATAATTTTTCTCTGCTAAATGTGCATGCGTAAATGCTAGGCGGGGTGCAAGTTGGCCATACTCGCGATGAGCCATTTGCTGCCAGCGGCTTCGAAGTTTACCTGAACCCGCGATTGCGGACCCTGTCCTTCCAGGTTGAGCACAGTTCCCTGGCCAAAACGGGCATGACTGACTTGCTGACCGACAAATAATCCGGTATCGATTTCCGCATCCTTGCGAGCAAACCCGGTAGAAGTTGGAACCCCGGGACGACTAAAATTGGCCTTGGGCCGAACCTCCTCGATCAACTCGTCCGGAATTTCACGAATGAAGCGTGACAGCATGTTGTAACTTTCGCTGCCGAACAGGCGTCGCACTTCGGCACTGGTAACCACTAACTCCTCGCGCGCCCGGGTAATGCCAACATAACAAAGGCGTCGTTCTTCTTCCATACGGCCGGGTTCTTCACTGGATCGGTGGTGCGGAAACAGACCTTCTTCCATGCCAACCAGAAACACCAGCGGGAATTCGAGACCTTTGACCGAATGCATGGTCATCAATTGCACACAATCTTCCCAGGCATCCGCCTGCCCTTCCCCGGCTTCGAGTGCCGCATGGGCAAGAAAAGCATCGAGCATCGACAGGTTTTCATCGATGACAGCGTCGTATTGAAAGCCCTTGCCAGCGCCAACCAGTTCCTGCAGGTTTTCGATACGAGACTGGCCTTTCTCGGATTTATCCTTTTTAAAATGGATATCCAGCCCGCTGGCTTCGATACCGATTTTGATCTGCTCACCCAGTGGCAACTCTGCCAGTTCGGATGTCATACGGCGGATTAAATCGAGGTAGAGCTGTAAGGCACTGTGAGCGCGGGCGCTCAGCCTGGTTGCGCTAACCAGCTCATTGGCGGCATTCCACATCGACAACGACTGATCACGCGCATGCAACCTGATCTCATCGAGGGTTTTCTGGCCGATTCCGCGGGGCGGATGGTTTACCGTGCGCTCAAACGCATGATCTGCGTCAGCGTTGGAAATCATACGCAAATAGGCCAACGTATCCCTGATCTCGGCACGTTCAAAAAATCGCAACCCTCCGTAAACCCGGTAAGGTATCCCGCGAGTGACGAGAGATTCTTCAAATTGACGCGACTGGGCATTGGAGCGGTACAGCACCGCAATTTCTTTACGACTGCGACCTCGTTCAACCCAGTTCTGGATGCGATCGATAACAAATCGTGCTTCGTCTTTTTCGTTATAGGCGGAGTAGAACAAAATCGGTTCACCGGCATCGCTTTGCGTCCACAGCTCTTTCCCGAGACGCTCCCGATTATTATCAATCAACGCGTTGGCCGCCTTTAAAATGGTGCCGGTAGATCGATAGTTCTGCTCCAGGCGGATTACCCGGGTGTTGTTATAGTCTTTTTCAAAATGGTGGATATTTTCAATTC
>QIJI01000081.1 GCA_003231795.1 Gammaproteobacteria bacterium | reverse complement strand
TCATCGGCGTATCCTCTTCTACCAGATAGCCAATCGACATCGACTGAACGCCATGCCCAATCATTGGCTCAAGGCTTTTACCATCGCTGGATTCGGGCTGCCCCTGGCAACCGAGCATGCGCGGGATACTGGGGCCGTAGATATCAGCATCCAGAATACCTACCGACGCACCTTCAGCTTGCAGCGCCAGGGCCAGATTAACCGCCGTGGTTGATTTGCCGACACCGCCTTTTCCCGAGGCAACCGCAATAATATTTTTGATGCCTTGCAATGGTTTCAGATTTTGTTGCACCGCATGCGATTTCACCTGGCTGGAAATATTAATCTCAAATTCGCAATTAGCGTCGAGTGCGGTTAATGCATCCAGAATCTCCAGTTTCAGCTCATCGAAATAGCCGGCCGCGGGGTATCCCAGCACAATTTCTATGTTCCAGTTATCTCCGTCTGCTTCAATGGACTTGACCGCCTTGCTGCTGACCAGGTCGGCTTCCATGTTCGGGTCGGTGAGTTGACTCAGCGTTGATTCAATTTCGGATTTACTTATTGCCATTGATATTCATGATGGTGTTTTGCCAGGAGCAGCAGTTTACCCGAGCCGGTTACCAAATATCACTTAGTTTTTATGTGAATCTTCCATACAGTACCCTACAATACGCTGCTTTAATCAACCAAGCCTAGTTTATGAGCTCCAAACCACGCCAGATAGTGGTCACCAGTGCACTACCCTATGCCAATGGCCCAATCCATATCGGCCACATGCTCGAATATGTGCAAACCGACATCTGGGCAAGATTTCAAAAATTGCGCGGCCACGAATGCGTCTATGTTTGTGCTGATGATGCCCACGGTACTCCAATCATGTTACGTGCTCAGGGTGAAGGCATTACCCCGGAAGCCCTGATTGAACGTATGCACAAGGAGCACTCGAAAGACTTCGCCGATTTTGGTGTTGCTTTCGATAATTACTACAGCACTCATTCCGACGAAAATCGTTATTTCTCGGAGTATATTTATACCCAGTTACGTGAAGCCGGCCATATCCGCACGCGAGTTATTTCTCAGGCCTACGATCCCAAAGCCGAAATGTTCCTGCCCGACCGTTTCATCAAGGGCGAGTGTCCTAACTGCGGCACCGGCGATCAGTACGGCGATAACTGCGAAAGCTGTGGTGCAACCTATGCTCCCACAGACCTGAAAAACCCGATTTCGGTGGTCAGTGGCGAAACTCCGATCGAGAAAGACTCAGAGCAATACTTTTTCAAACTGGAAAATTTCGAGGATATGCTCAAAAAATGGTTTGCAGATGGTCACGTGCAAACCGAAATCGCCAATAAAATGAACGAGTGGCTGGATGAAGGATTGCAGGACTGGGATATTTCGCGCAACGCACCCTACTGGGGATTCGAGATACCCGATGCGCCGGGCAAGTACTTTTACGTCTGGCTGGACGCGCCGATCGGATATATGGCGAGCTTCAAGAACTGGTGCGAGTCGAGCGGGCATGATTTTGATACCTACTGGAACCGTGACAGTGAAACCGAGCTATACCATTTTATCGGCAAGGACATCGCCCGCTTCCACACCATGTTCTGGCCAGCAATGCTGCATGGCTCAGGATTTCGCAAACCCAGCGCCGTCTACTGCCATGGATTTCTCACTGTAGATGGACAGAAAATGTCCAAGTCTCGCGGCACTTTTATCATGGCGCGTACCTATCTGGACCATTTGAACCCGGAATATCTTCGTTATTACTTTGCCGCCAAGCTCGGCCCCGGCATCGACGACATCGATCTTAACCTGGAAGATTTCACCGCCCGGGTCAACTCCGACCTGGTCGGCAAGCTGGTCAATATTGCCAGTCGATGTGCGGGTTTTATCAACAAACGTTTTGACGGCAAACTGGCGGATGAATTGTCCAGCGATGACCTGAGCCGGCACACTGTTTCTGCTGCCGAAACAATCGCGGAATATTACGAAAACCGTGAATTTGGCAAAGCGATGCGTGACATCATGGCGCTGGCCGACAAGGCCAATCAATTTATCGATGAAAAACAACCCTGGGTTGCGATTAAAGATGAAAATCGTCATTCCGAGGTGCAGGATACTTGCAGCATCGGACTGAATTGTTTCCGCCAACTGGTAATATTGTTGAAACCTGTGCTGCCGCGACTGGTCGCAGAAGCCGAAAAATTTCTCAATGCCGGCAACCAGAGCTGGGATGATCTTGACAAAGACCTGCTCGGTCACAGTATCAATCGCTTCCAGCCATTGATGACTCGAGTCGAGCCGGTATCAATTAAACGCATTATTGAAGCTAGCAAGCAAGACCTCGTGAGCGAGCGGAAAATTCAACAGGCTGTGGCGGATCAATCGAACAACTCGACGATCGAAGAAATCGCGGAAGAGATCGTCTACGACGACTTCGCCAAACTCGATTTGCGCGTTGCGAAAATTGTTGGCGCCAAAAAGGTAGAGAAATCAGACAAGCTTTTACAGTTGACGCTGGATATCGGCAGCGAAACCCGCAACGTGTTCGCCGGTATTGCAGCCGCCTATAAACCGGAAGACATAGAAGGCAGGCTTACGGTCATGGTGGCTAACCTGGCACCGCGCAAAATGCGCTTCGGGATATCCGAAGGCATGGTGTTATGTGCCGGCTCCGATGATAACGAACTCTATCTTCTCAATCCGGAATCGGGTGCCGAACCGGGCATGCGGATTAGCTGAGTTTGTCTAATTTGTTGCCAAGAATACTGGCGGCCGGGCTGCTGTTCGCGCTTACGGCACAGCCAGCAACCGCGCTAGGTTCTAAAAAAATATATGAACTCAACCAGGAACGTGTCTTCCAGATTCGTGTCCTCAACCGGGAAACCGGGGAAAAATCGAGTATTGGTTCCGGGTTTATCGTCGGTGATGGCAGCCAGGTTGCAACCAACTACCATGTCATCGGCCAGATTATTCAGGAACCCGAACTGTTTTATATTTCCTATACCAGTAGCGACGGGGGGGAAGGCGAACTGGAGTTACTGGGGCTCGATGTAGCTCGTGACCTGGCCTTGCTTGGCGCCTCAGAAGTGATCGGGACAGCCACAAAAATGAGCGATCTACCGCCTCGCGGCGCGCCCATCTATGCGATGGGGAATCCACTCGATCTCGGACTCAGTATTGCCGTGGGCACCAATGGTGGTATTTTGAATCAAACCGACGACAGCCGAATCCTGTTCTCGGGCAGCCTCAATCCCGGTATGAGTGGCGGGCCGACCTTTAACGAGAATGGAGAAGTCATCGGGATTAACGTCGCAACCGCGCGCAACGATATCAGTTTTATCGTGCCTTCTCGGTTTTTGCGCGAACTAATCGAACGAGCTGTGCGGCAGCCACTCGACAGCGATATTGACCTTAAAGCGGAAGTTTCAAAACAATTGCTCGCCTATGAGTCGGGTTATATCGATCAATTACTCGAAGCGGACTGGCCTAGTGTGGATTTACGCAAATTCCGACTACCTGGAGTGATCTCTCCGACGGTGCGCTGCTGGGATAACAGCGCCAAGCTGGGTGCGATCGTACTTTATAAACGCTACCAGATTCGTTGCGCTAACAAGAATCACGTTTATCTCGACGATGCCAACAAGTTTGTCGGCAAACTCGTTTACGATTACTTCTGGATTGAAACCGAGGAATTAAACCCGATTCAGTTTTATAACCTTTACGAAAAATTCAACAAGGATCAGATTGAAAGCAAACTGGATCGCGACGTAGTCAGTAATTACAACTGCAAAACATGGTTTATAAAAGTGTCGTCGCAGGAAATGAAAAGCAATCTATGCCGGCGAGAATATGTCGAGTATGAAGGCATGAGTGATGTGTTATTCACGGCGGCATTGACCGGACACGCGCGACAGGGATTTTTCATAACCCTGATCATGACCGGGGTCGATTTCAAATCGACGCTACCGCTGATTCAAAAGTTTTTGGAGCATGCCGAATGGAAGCCCTGATCCTCGAAATTGGAACCCGCGGTTTGCATCGATACGCCCCGATCGAGGGTGAAACTACCACCATTGGGCGAGCACTGGATAATGACATCATTCTGTCTGATCCGGCCGTCGCGGCACATCACCTGAAAATAATCCGTGGCGAAGACTCGCTGCAAGTGGTAAATCTGGCTGAAGTCAATCCAACTCAAGTCGAGCAACGGGATCTGGATTTGTTGCTTGACCAGGGAAAGCCGCTAAATCTTCAGCTAGGTCACACCCGGGCACAGCTACTTCGACGCAATTCCAAAGTGGCACAGACCCGACCACTGGTGGGTAACAGTAGCGGCAACCGCCTGTTCGGAAATAGCATCTGGACCGCATTGCTGGTCACGACAGTCCTGATTTTCGGAGCCCTCGAATTTTACCTGAATGCCTATACCAGTTTTAACTGGAGCGATTTATTCAAATATGTTTTACGCGAAACCGTGCTTTCACTGGGTGCCTTTCTGATTGCGCTGTCAGTACTGGAACGGTTGCTGGTCAATCGCTGGGAAGTGCGGCAACTGCTAACCTCGATCTGCCTGGTTTACCTGTTGTACTACCTGCTCAATATTGGCAGTGATGGAATGGTCTATCTGGTATCCGCAAGCTGGCCCTCTACGGTGACGTTACTGGCCTGGTACCTTGGCATACTGCCTGGGGCCGTCACGCTATATTTGATACACATTTCGCATTTGAAACGAAAACAGAGCCTGCTTCTCGCATTAATGATCGCCGGCCCGATTGCACTGCCGGCGCTTTTACAAAACGGAGAACTTAAGGCCTTGCTGGATGACTTCAGTACAGTCGCCCGATATCAGAACAGCCTCAGTGTCAGCAACTGGCATTTATCTTCAACCATAAGCATCGAAGATTTCATAAATAACGCAGGCAAACTTGACCAGGGGGAATTTGCCGACTAAATATAGTCATCAGAGGTGACGATGAAAAACTTAATTCTGCTAGTGTCGATAATTGGATGGTTCAGCCTGTCTATTTCAGCGCATGCCCAGGTTTACAAGTACCAGGATAAAAACGGTAAGTGGTACTTCACCGACAAACCCCCCGAAGCAAGTAAAACCACAACAGAAGTTGCGGTCACGCCGGTCGTCCAGGCATCGCTGGCCAATCTGGAAACATAACTGCAGGAGCGTTTCAAACCGGAAACCAAAATAGATCAGGCCTTACTTTCGGTGATCACGGTAAAAACCAGGGCTGGCTCCGGTTCGGGTTTCTTTATCACCAATGACGGTTATATCATTACTAATCGCCACGTCATTCGTCCTTCGACGTCATCGCAGGCCAAAAATACAAAAGTTATCCTGGCTGATCGCAAACAACGACTCGATGATTTCAAAGTTAATATCAAAGACGACAAACTGCGTCTCAAGGACATGAAAATGACCATCGATGAGGAAGAGGAGTATATGAATTCCGGTCGGGCGACGAGTACACAAAAGACACAATATGAACGATATATCACTCGCTACAAAAAAAATAAAAAGCGACACCGCGACAATGAAAAACGCTATCGTGAAATGGACGCGGAATATAGAAAGTATAAATCTGAATTCGGTTTTGCCAGCAGCATTAGTGATTTTTCAAAAAAATTCACAGTAATCCTGAAAAACGGCAAAAAACTGAAGGCCCGATTAGTCAAGATCAGTAAGAACAAGGATCTGGCACTGTTGAAACTGGACAAGTACACAACCCCGTTTTTAACCCTGTCGAAAACGAAATACCACCGTCAGGGCACCAAAGTTTTTGCGATTGGCAGCCCCCTCGGGATTACTGATTCACTAACCAGCGGCATCATTACCAAACCGGACAAGAACTACCTGATCACCGATGCGCGAATTCTGCCTGGCAACAGCGGCGGACCACTGGTCGACGAACAGGGCAATGTGCTCGGAGTGAATACCGCAGTGGTTTCAGCAGGTCAGTATGCGGACGGCCTTGGACTGGCCATTTATGCGACAACCATTCGAAAAGAGTTTTCGCGGGAACTGGCAGGGAAGCTTTAAGGATACAGCCAGTTACATATCTCATGTCAATCTTTTCTATCAGTAAAATTAATAATAACCCCTCGCATAATCAGTATTTTTCATAAAGTCCAGGCCGTATAATTCGGCCCATGTCAGAATACCTGTTACTTTTTATCGGCACCGTGTTTGTCAACAACATCGTGCTGGTCAAATTCCTCGGCCTGTGCCCATTTATGGGTGTCTCGCGCAAGGTTGAAACCGCCATCGGAATGAGCGCGGCCACTACTTTTGTGCTGACCTTATCTGCCGTTTTAAGTTATATGATCAATAGCTGGGTACTGGCACCGCTCGGCCTCGAATACCTGCGCACGATAGCGTTTATCATTGCAATCGCCGCGGTAGTGAATTTCACCGAAATGGTGGTGCATAAAACCAGTCCGCTACTGCATAACATGCTCGGTATTTTCCTGCCACTGATTACGACCAATTGCGCGGTGCTGGGCGTTGCCTTGATCAACATACAGGAACAAAACAATTTCCTTGAATCGGTAATCTACGGCTTTGGCGCAGCGCTCGGCTTTTCCCTGGTGCTGGTATTGTTTGCCGCAATGCGCGAGCGCATTAACGTAGCGGATGTGCCAGCACCCTTTCAGGGGTCGGCGATTGGCCTGGTCACGGCGGGCCTGATGTCGCTCGCGTTTATGGGCCTCGGGGGCCTGGTAAAAGTTTAGGTCTTAGCCCGGATGTCTCACCAATATTCTACTGCGACGGTGCTATGTCATACCCTGCCTGATTTTCACTCGGTCAGGGTGCTCGACATAGTGTTGACTATGCCTACGCGCCCTTCGGTCGCGAAAATCAGGCAGGATACGCCCTATCGCCGTCTCGCTGCGAAACTGGTGAGACATCCGGGCTAACGATGTTTCTCGCAATTCTCACCATTAGTCTGATGGCCGGTTGCTTCGGCCTGGTACTCGGATATGCAGCGATTCGATTCAGGGTTGAAGGCAATCCGGTGGTCGATCAGATCGATGCACTCTTGCCTCAGACGCAATGTGGCCAGTGCACCTTTCCCGGTTGCCGACCCTATGCCGAAGCCATCGCCAACGGCGAAGCCCCCATTAATCAGTGCCCTCCCGGCGGTCAGGCAACCATTGTCGCGCTGGCTGATCTTCTCGATACCGAAGTGCTCGAACTAAACGCCGAGCACGGTGAACACCTCGGCGTTCAACTGATTGCGG
>QIJI01000485.1 GCA_003231795.1 Gammaproteobacteria bacterium | reverse complement strand
ATTGCACGCCGGCCTCGCGTTCAGCGTCTGCCTGTTTCCGGTTTTTTTCGGCTTTCTGTTACCCTCGGGACAGTTACTGATCTGGGCAACGGAAACCTATAGCAGCATGGTCGATGCATCATTTATCCGGCTCAGTCTGAATTCAATATTACTGGCGCTGGCAGCCGCATCACTGGCCGTTCTGATTGCATTATTTTTGACCTATGGAAAACGAGTGTTACGCAGCAAAATGGTTAACGCCTCGATTCGTGTTGTCGCGACCGGATACGCCATACCGGGAACCGTGGTTGCTGTCGGGATCATAATTCCGTTTGCATGGCTTGATAACAGTCTCGATAATCTGATGCGGGAATATTTTGGATTTTCCAGCGGCTTGATTCTGAGCGGCAGCCTGTTTGCGGTCATGTTCGCATATCTGGTCCGCTTTTTGACAGTTTCGATTCAGACGGTGGAATCGGGTCTCGCTGGTATCAAACTTTCGATGGATGATGCTGCGCGCTCGTTGTCTTATACGCCAAAAGAGATACTTTGGCGGGTTCACCTGCCGTTGATGAAAGGCACTGTATTGACCGCCTTGTTGATTGTTTTTGTCGATGTGATGAAGGAGCTACCAGCGACCTTGATTTTACGGCCATTTAATTTCAATACTCTTGCAGTGCGCGCCTATGAATTGGCTTCTGATGAACGTCTGGCCGATTCGTCGACTGCGGCATTGATGATTGTGGCGGTTGGAGTATTGCCATCTATTTTACTGATTCGCAGTATTTCCGCTGCCAGGGCGGGTAGATGACTTCGAGGTTAGTAATAGAAGGACTCACTTCAGGCTACGATGATTTGCAGGTTTTGAAGCAGATTGATTTTGCCCTGGAGCCGGGAGAAATCGGTTGTATGTTGGGCCCGAGCGGTTGTGGAAAAACGACTGTACTACGGGTGATTGCAGGGTTTGAAAACGCCTGGCAGGGACGGGTTTTAATCGACGATGTTGAGGTCAGTTCCAGTAACTACTGCCTGTCGCCGGAAAAACGAAATATCGGGATGGTGTTTCAGGATTTTGCACTATTCCCTCACTTACGCGTGGACGAAAATATTCGCTTCGGCCTCAAAGGAATGGATTCAGGCCGGCAACATACACGGGTGAGTGAAATGCTTGCGATAGTAGGCCTGCCGGCCTATGCCCAGGCTTATCCACATCAGCTTTCCGGGGGGCAGCAGCAACGCGTTGCACTGGCGCGTGCTCTCGCGCCTCGTCCCGGTATACTGTTGCTGGATGAACCCTTTTCCAATATGGATACTGAGCTACGCGAGCAATTGGCGCGGGAAGTTCGCAATATCCTGCAGCAGGAAAGCACAACCGCGATACTGGTCACACACGATCAGCACGAAGCATTTGCGATGGCTGACCAGATCTGCGTCATTCACGAAGGGCAAATTTTACAACAGGGAAGCGGCTACGATCTTTATCATCGACCAGCCAGTCGTTTTGTCGCAGATTTTATCGGGCAGGGAGTGATTGTACCGGCCAGGGTAATCGATACGAACATGGTTAAGACCGATCTGGGCATAATTCAGGGTCAGATGATGACCGATGTTGAAATCGGTGATCAGGTGGATGTATTGATTCGCCCCGACGATGTTGTTCATGATGATGAATCAGCGGATACTGCCCTGGTTGTCGAAAAGGCCTTCCGTGGCGCTGATTTCCTTTATTTTTTACGCATGGATAGTGGAATTGAAGTGATGTGTCTTGCACCCAGCCACCACAACCATAAAATAAACGAAAGGATCGGGATCAGGCTCGATGTCGATCACCTGGTTACTTTTTCCCGTACTCACCTGGAAGCTTCATGATCACCAAAATTCTAGTCACCCTGACGGTCATCATGACCTGTATGTGGGTCTTGTCAAATCGGGCTAATCCAGCGTTGCGCGAAGTTCCCAATCCGGCCATCGAGAAACGCAAAAAGCACATGCGTATAGCGGCATTCGTGTTTATGCTGGTTATGATTATCGCCGCCGGGACTATGGTCTATCTCGAACTGGAGTCCCGCGCCGGTTAGGAGTCCGACAGGCTTCTAGATTCTGCTCTTAATCGCTGCCATTACGTCGTCAATGTCGGATGAGGGTACGCTCACCAGTAAACCTCCATTGCGATAAAACTCTACCAGCGGAGCCGTTTGATCGTTATAAACCTGTAGCCGATTCTGGATCGCTTCTTCGGTTTCGTCGTCGCGTTGAACCACGTCGCCACCGCAGACATCGCAGATACCTTCAACTGCGGGCGGCTTGTATTTGACGTTAAAAATTTCACCGCATTTGACGCAGGTGCGTCTCGAAGTCAGTCGATCGACTATCACGTCTGTCGGGATATCCAGCTCAAGCGCACAATCCAGTTTTTCACCCAGTTTCGCGAGTAATTCTTTGAGAGCCTCAGCCTGTGGAATAGTCCTCGGAAATCCGTCAAGCAGATAACCTTTTTTGCAGTCTTCCTGTTGCAGGCGTTGTTCCATGATTCCCATGATCAACTCGTCGGTAACCAGATCGCCTGCTGCCATTGCCGCTTCGACCTGTTTACCGAGTTCGGTACCCGCCGCTATGGCGGAACGCAAGATATCACCGGTTGAAATCTGTACCGATCCATCAAACTGCATCAATGCTTTGGCAATTGTGCCTTTCCCCGCCCCGGGTGGTCCTAACAGGATGATTTTCATGGTTCGTCCTCGAAAGTATGTTCGACTGAGTTTATTTTCCAGTTTTATCGCGTTAAGGCAATATGAATATACCAATACCTGTTAATTAGCAATTACCTGAATCCGTAGGTGCCTGCCTGCGCATGGCGCAAGCTCTTGACTTTCCTGCGGTTTAAAAAATACACGCTTAACCTATGGATTGACCGGTTAAAGTGATTGTCAACTGACGTCTATGTGCGTGATAACGATGTTCCCATAAATACAGCCCCTGCCAGGTACCGAGCGCGAGTCTGCCGCTAGTAACTGGAATGGTAACTTCGGTTTGGGTCAATACCGAGCGGATATGAGCAGCCATATCATCATCACCTTCCTGATCGTGATGGTAAGCCGGGTCGCCATCCTGGACCAGTTTTGAAATATAGTTTTCGAGATCAAGGCGTACATTGCTGTCAGCATTCTCGGTAATTATTAGCGATGCACTGGTATGGTGCAAAAACACGTGACACAATCCCTGTTCGATTACTGACGCACACTGATTCACCTGTGCGCTGATATTGATCGTCGAACGGCCGTCAGTTTGAATGGATATAGAATTTTGCGCGATCATTGCAGTCCGACATTAAATAGATACAAGTTTTGCGGGACGAGTTTGCTGCGACGGGTCGAGAATGGTCGGTTGCAGGAATTTATCTGAGCTTTCGGGATAGTCCAGTGTGAAATGCAAACCTCTGCTTTCCTTGCGTGCCAGCGCGCAGCGAATAATCAACTCGGCTACCACGACCAGGTTTCGCAGTTCCAGTAAATCGGCAGATACCTTGTAGTTACCATAATACTCGTTTATTTCGCTCTTCAGTAATTCGGTTCGATGCAGCGCTCGCTGCAGGCGTTTGTCGGTGCGAACTATCCCCACGTAGTCCCACATAAAGCGCCGCAATTCGTCCCAGTTATGGGCGACCACGATATCTTCGTCCGAATCGGTAACCTGTGATTCATCCCAGCGATCCAACCCGGGTAGTCTTTTGCCGGGAGTGATCTCTTCGCTAATCTTGCGCGCGGCTGCGCGGGAAAATACCAGGCACTCGAGCAACGAGTTACTCGCCATTCGATTGGCACCGTGAAGGCCGGTATAAGCCACTTCACCTACTGCGTATAGATTCCTGAGGTCGGTATGCCCATTGGTGTCGACCATGACGCCGCCACAGGTATAGTGGGCTGCCGGCACCACCGGAATGGATTGTTTTGTGATATCGATATCAAATTTCAGGCAACGCTGGTGAATGGTCGGGAAATGGGATTTGATAAACGCCCGGCTCTTGTGACTGATGTCGAGGTAAACACAATCCACGCCCAGTCGTTTCATCTCGTGGTCAATTGCACGTGCGACAATATCGCGCGGGGCCAATTCTGCACGCTCGTCAAAACGGTGCATGAATTGTTCACCGTCGGGCAGGAGCAGTTTTCCTCCCTCACCGCGCAGAGCCTCAGTGATCAGAAAAGACTTCGCATCCGGGTGATACAGGCAGGTAGGGTGGAATTGAATAAATTCCATATTGGCCACGCGGCATCCTGCGCGCCAGGCCATTGCCATGCCATCGCCGGTGGAGCCGTCCGGGTTACTGGTATAGAGGTAAACCTTGCTCGCACCGCCGGTAGCCAGAACAAAGGTCTGTGCCTTAAACAGGTCGACATGTTGATTACTCTGATTAAGTGCATAGAGACCGACACATTGCTGTTCGCGATTAATCAGGTCGATGGCAATGTGCTGGTTGAAAATTTTAACGTTGGCGAGTTCAGATACATGTGCCTGCAGGGTTTGTTGCAGTGCCTTGCCGGTCGCATCGGCCGCGTGTACCACCCGTCTGCGGCTATGGCCTCCCTCACGCGTTAAATGGTAACCACTACGACTTATCTCCTGGCGATCGCGTGAAAAAGGCATGCCCAGACGGGCTAGCCATTCGATGCAATCCTTTCCATTAGCGGCGGTATAAGCGACGACCTGGGCATCGCACAGGCCTGCGCCTGCCTCAATAGTGTCCTCGGTATGCTGCTCAATACTGTCGTCGGGTTCGAGCACGGCCGATATCCCACCCTGGGCCCAGTAGCTGGACTGCTGCTGATTCGAGGTTTTCGCTAGTATTGCGATCGATAAATTTTGCGGCAAATGTAATGCCGCAGTCAGTCCGGCAGCGCCAGAACCGATGATAACGACATCAAATTTGAATTGGTGACTCATTTATCTTAATCCGGATGAAGTGGGCCCAATGTAAAGTGGGCCCAGTATAGTGAAATTCTTCACATCCCAAAACCATTCAGTGGACAGAACTTTTTATTATATAATCAGTCTTTATCTGCTGGATCAGATGATAAAATTTAATTATCTTCGAGTCACAGGGAAATTTTCTGAAAAGTTCAGAGCTTCCGTAATCAAATAAAGGGCTATTAATGGGGACTAATCTGCTTGATGCAGAGTTGGTAAAACGAGTGCAGGCCGGTGATATCGGTGCCTTTGATATTCTGGTACAGAAGTACCAGCACAAAGTCATTAATCTGATTGGTCGGTTTGTGTCCGACCATGCGGAGTGCCAGGATATTGCCCAGGATGCTTTTATCAAGGCTTTCCGGGCGATTGGCAGTTTCCGGGGTGATAGTCAGTTTTACACCTGGCTTTACCGGATTGCGGCAAATACGGCAAAAAACTACCTTGCCTCACGTGCACGCAAGTCACCGGCTTACTCGGTAGATGTCGCAGATGCGGAACATTTTGAGGGAGAATCGGGTTTGAAGGAATATGCCAACCCTGAAAATATGTTGCTGACGGAAGAAATTGAAGCCACCGTTTTCAGTGCGATTGAAAAGTTGCCGGAAGATCTGAGGTCTGCAATTACCTTGCGCGAAATTGATGGTTTGAGTTATGAGGAGATTGCCAATGTGATGGATTGTCCGATTGGAACCGTGAGATCCAGAATTTTTCGCGCAAGAGATGTAATCGATAAGGAACTTAGACCCCTGTTAGAGTGACTAAGTAGCATAAGTCTTTTTGGCTACTGATATATAGTGGCGTGATACGAGAATTTTAAGATGACAGAGTTAGACAAGAAATTATCTTACTTGCTGGACGACTACCCCGGCGAAAATTCAGATGCGGCGTTGGATGAAGTCATTGCTGACGTCAATTTGCAATATGCGACGCGACGCTACCAGATGATTGGCGAAGTTATGCGGCATGAATTACCGGCGAGCATCAATACCAGTTTTCAGGCTGAAGTGATGGTTAAAGTTCGCCAGCAGGAACCAGTTGTAGCGGAATCGAATTTACAAAATAACCCTTCACAATCTGCGTCAATTTTAAGCTGGACCTATTTAAAACCGCTGGCGGGACTAGCCGTGGCGGCCAGCGTAGCAATTGTGACCGTTGCCTTGTGGCAGCCGGTCAATGAGCCCCTGGTCAATCAAACCGATGCTCTGGTAACTGCCGACCAACAAAAAATCGAACAGCTTGCAAGTCAGCTTAAGCAGGGTGGCGCTGTCCCGGCTTCGTTAGGCATGCGTTGGAAAGTAAAAAATGACGATCCGGGTCTGCAGCAAAAATTAAATGGTTACCTGGTTAATCACACCGAATATTCAAATTCAATACAGGGATTAATTCCGCAGGCACGGGTAGCCGGCTTTGATGCTCAGGATTAAAACAGGTAAATTCCAGCGCTTGCCGAAAGCGCTACTCCCATTGCTCCTGACAACTTTCGTCAGCGCCCCGGTAGTCGCTGGCCCCGCCATGGATTGGGTGCAAAAGATGTCAAATGCAATGCGTAACCTCAGTTATAGCGGTACCTTTGTTTACGTTCATGAAAATCAGATCGAAAGTATGCAGATTGCTCATTTAAAAGACGACTCCGGGGTCAAGGAACGATTGTTTTCACTCAATGGCGAAGCGCGCGAAATTTTGCGCGACAATCAGAATTTGATCTGCATCTGGCCAACCAGTAAAAAAGTCGTGGTTGATGTTGCTCGCCAGAACAGTTTCTCTCCTATTTTTATTCCTGAAGATATCGCAAATCTTGAAAAGTATTATGAAATGAAAATGCTGGGCCCGGATCGGATCGCCAATGTGGCTACTCAGGTGGTACACATTATACCCAGAGACAAACTTCGTTACGGTATGAAGTTCTGGATTAGTGAACAGACTGGATTAATGATGAAATCGAGCCTGCTCGACGAAATGAACCGGGAAATTGAACAGGTCATGTTCACCAGTATGAAAGTGTTCGATGGTAGCGAAAAGCTGGAAATCGAAATGTTGCCGTCGATTGGCGACGACTATACGCTGTTGCGTTACAACTATGACGATGTTGCGAACCCGGAAATATCAGATAGTCTTGCCAAGAATAATGCCTGGCAATTAAACGAAACACCTGGTGGTTTCAGGCGGGAGTCCGTACTCAAGCGGAAAGTGCCCGGCACCGATCGCTATGTTCAGCAAATGGTGTATACCGACGGGCTGGCCTCATTGTCTATTTTCATTGAAATGCAAACCGGCGAAACTACGCGAGGAAGTACCTCAATGGGTGCGGTTAACGCTTTTATAAGAGTGGTAAAT
>QIJI01000027.1 GCA_003231795.1 Gammaproteobacteria bacterium | reverse complement strand
CTCCGAGATTGAAACTTTTGTCAGCGCGGTAGAGCAATTATCGCAACCTGATTGAACTAGTGTGAACAGGCCCTAAGCTGATGGCTTAATGGCAACGAAGTGGGCATAACCCGATCCACCCAGCTCCAGAGCATTGGCCCGAATCCGGGTCCAGTCGATCAGGGCTGTGTATTCATCGGATCCCAGCGCCTCGAATAGCTCCTGTTGCAACTCTACCTCGACGCGTTGCAGATAGTGGGCTGCGAGGTTAGCCACGCGCCGCGACTGATCATGCAAGGCGACCGCATCAAACCCCACCTCGGTGAACGCCTGCCTGAGGCCGTCCAGGGATACAAAGTAAAAGTTCAATCCCCGGTCACGTAACATATCGTCCCATTGACGATAGGCATCATTTTCCGATGCCTTGAACCACTCTGCGCCGAGCAGGCAGCCGCCAGGACGGATGATTCGTTTGATTTCAGCCAGAAAAGGACCCAGGTCCTCGATATGACAACTAACCGCAGTTAAATAAACCACATCGTAAGACTGATCAGCAAAAGGCAGTGGCCCTGGATCGAAATGCAACAATTGCACCTGCTGATGCAGATTTGATTTCCCGACCAGTTCATTCGCACGCTCGAGCACACCGGCATCAATATCGATGGCGCAAACACGGGCCTGGTGATCTCGTGCAAGCGTGATACTGGCACCGCCGAGACCACAACCGATATCGAGCACATCCAGCCCGGCGATGTCCACCAGGCTTACAATTTTCGCAACTTCATCGTCGCCGCCCATGGACAGGTATCCCTCGCCATAAAGCATTTCCATGGTCTGAACATTTCGTTTGTCGTACTGGTTACTCATGTCGTGCAGATTAGCATTTTTGAATTGAAGTCGTCATTCCCGCGCAGGCGGGAATCTTATAGCGCGCCATCTTCAAAAGATCCCCGCCTGCGCGGGGAAGACGGAGTAGTATTGTGGGGATGACAGTGGCTACTCGAAAGCGATTGCGGCGTCTTGCAACCAGAGCAGCAGGTAATCAGCAAAGCTACGGCGGATTATGATTTCGAAACCAGTCTCGTCAGGCAAAAGCGAAATCGTCATGCCTGCTTTAGCAAGCCGGGTTTGCGCACACTGTCCGGGTTTGAACTCGCGAGGATGCAGATCCAGCGGGCAATCGGTGGCGATTAACGCGGCTGCATTGGCGCCACTAACATGAATCATCGCCAAACCACTTGAATTATCAACCACCGAACTGAACACGCCATCGAGCGCACTCATCAGTTCGGCCTTGATTGCCTGTTGCTGCCCGGCCGCTGTCACCAGCAACCACTCATCCGGCCCGAGCCAGTAAATACGAATATCATTCGATTCAATCACTGTATTGGCCTCAGTCGGTGGTTCAACACCCAGCACCTTCAAGGTCGCTGCCTGGAAACCGGTATGGCCGGATTTACCACGCAAATTCAGATAACCCAGAAATGGTTTTTCCTCAATTGCGGGGGCGTTTCCTTTCGCTTCGCCCAGTTTGATTTCAACCAGCGGGCTTTCCCGTTCAAATAAATCAGACATCGGGCTTGCTCCCTTCCTTGTCGTAGAACACCGGTTCGGTAATCGTCGCCTTGATCACCCGCCCGTTTGCCAGCGGCGCGTAAACCGTCTCGCCCATACGATGGTGACCACCCTTGACCAGTGCCAGCGCAATCGAATGGCCGCAACAGGCGCTGAAGTAACTCGAGCTGACATGTCCCTGCATCGGCATTGGGACAGGTGCGCGCGGATCATTCACCAGTTGCGCCCCTTCCGGAATCACCGAGTGCGGATCTTCGGTCAGCAATCCGACCAGTTGTTTGCGATCCTTACGTACCGTATCCAGTCGGCGCAACGAGCGCTTGCCGAGAAAATCAGCCTTGGTTTTGGAAATCGCCCAACCCAGCCCCAGATCTTCGACGGTAACCGAGCCGTCGGTATCCTGACCCACAATGACATATCCCTTCTCGGCCCGCAGCACGTGCATGGTTTCGGTGCCGTAAGGAGTGATATTGAATGGCTTACCTGCCTGCATCAGTTTTTCCCACATATAACGACCATGGTTCGCCGGCACATTGACCTCGTAGGCAAGTTCGCCCGAGAAACTGATCCGGTTCACACGGCATTCGATATCACCGATGGTGCCATTCCTGGAGGCCATAAACGGAAACCCTGCGGCGCTAAAATCGATGCCTTCACAAACTGCAGATACCACGTCACGACTCTTTGGACCCACTACTGCGGCGGTCGCCCAGTGATCGGTGACCGAGGTCAGATATACCTCCATTTCGGGCCACTCGGTTTGTAGCCAGCGGTCCATCCACGACAACACACCGGCAGCACCACCGGTGGTGGTATGCATAAAGAAATGATGCTCGCCAAGGCGAATGGTAACGCCATCGTCCATCACCATGCCGTCTTCACCGAGCATGAACCCGTACCGACCCTTGCCAGGCTCGAGTTTCATCCAGTTGTTGGTATAAATCATTTCCAGGAACCTGGCAGAATCGGCACCCTTGATTTCAATCTTGCCGAGCGTCGACGCATCAAGAATACCAACGCTGTCACGAACTGCGAGACACTCACGATTGACAGCATCATCCAGGCTTTCGCCGTTCTTCGGGTAATACCAGGGTCGTTTCCATTGCCCGACATTTTCAAATTCCGCGCCGTTTTCCTGATGCCAGACATGCATCGCGGTCTTGCGCACCGGATCAAACAACTGATCGCCGAGGTGTTGTCCGGCAATAGCACCGAAGCTGATCGGGGTATAGTTCGGGCGATAGGTCGTGGTGCCGGTTTCGGCAATGGTCTGGCCCTGCGCTTCCGCCAGAATTGCCATGCCGTTGATATTGCCAAGTTTTCCCTGATCGGTACCGAAACCCATCGCGGTATAGCGCTTAACATGTTCAACCGACTGATAGCCTTCGCGGACAGCAAGCAAAATATCAGCCACGCTTACATCATTTTGCAAGTCAATAAATGCTTTGGGACCGCGACCGCGGGTATAGGGTGACGGTACATTCCACAACGGCAGTATCGCATCGCTGGTAACGGCATCGGCAGAAGCCGGTTTCGAATCAGCGTCGAAACCACATGCCCTGGCGGCATCATTACCGGCCGTAGTGCCTTCGACAAGACAGCCAGCAAGACCGAGTTCACCATTGGCGCCACCGACCGAAATCTGGGCCTGGGTTGGTGAGCCGGGGCAAAACATTGCAGTTTCATCGTCCCATACCGGGCGCCCGCCCGACTGCGCATGCAAATGCACAACCGGACTCCAGCCACCCGACAGGGCCAGCAGGTCGCAATTGAAAGATTTCGGATTACTGCTCACCGACTTGCCATCGGCTGACAATCGCATGACCTGCACCGAACGCAGATGTTTCCCCCCCGAAGTATCAACCACTACGCTGCCGTTGATCACCTGAATTCCGGCGCTGCGTACCGTGTTAGCCAATTCGCTGGAGGAATCACTGCGTGCGTCGACCACCGCGACTACTTCAACTTGCGCCGCTTTCAGGTCCAGCGCAGTTTGATAGGCGCTGTCGTTATTGGTAAAAATAACCGCACGCTTGCCCGGTTTGACCGCATAACGATTGGCATAGGTTGATACCGCCGATGCCAGCAATGTGCCGGGGCGATCGTTGTTGGCAAATACCAGCGGCCGTTCGGCCGCTCCGGTTGCCAGCACTACCTGATGCGCCCGTACCTGCCACACTTTTTCGCGACCTCCGTTGCGCTCGGATAGCGGCAAATGATCGGTCAGGCGCTGATTGATGGTCAGAAAATTATAATCGTGATAACCAAATACCGTACTGCGCGGTAACAGGGTAACTTCATCCATGGCGGCAAGCTGCGCGACCGCCTGCTCGATCCACTGGCTGGCGTCGATGTCATCGATCCGGGTAGGGCTGGCCAGCGTTAAACCACCGAATTCGGATTGCTCATCGGCCAGAATGACTCGAGCGCCGCTACGCGCTGCAGCAAGGGCTGCCGACAAGCCGGCGACACCACCACCGACAATCAGCACGTCGCAATGCTGATGGGTATGTTCGTAGCGATCGGGGTCGTTTTCACGCGGGGCAACGCCGAGCCCTGACGCCTTGCGAATGAAATGTTCATATTTCATCCACATCGCCTTCGGCCACATGAAAGTTTTGTAGTAAAAACCAGCCGGCATCATGCGCGCAAACCAGCTATTGATCGACATCAGGTCAAAATCGAGGCTGGGCCATGCATTGACCGGATGAGCTTCGAGACTGTCATATAACTCGACCTGGGTGCCGCGCGCGTTGGGAATCGTGCGATTGCCTTTTTCCATTTGAAAAATAGCATTCGGCTCTTCTGCGCCAGCGGTAATAACACCGCGCGGACGATGGTACTTCCAGCTCCGACCGATCAAATGTACGCCATTGGCAAGCAGTGCCGAGCACAGGGTATCGCCTTTCAGCCCGGTGTAATTCTTGCCGTTAAAGCTGAACTGGATTTCACATTCGCGATCGACACGGCCGCCGGCTTCGGTTCTAAGTCGCTGGGTCATGATTGATTTCGCGATTGATCTCGCGGCGGTTTTTCATCGATTTTGTAGGTTGCGCTAATTCGATAGCTGACGGTATCGCGCTCGGCGTTGAAATAGCGACGACAACCCGCCGCATGCAACCATTGTTCACGATGAGCACCTTTGGGGTTCTTACGCATGAACAGGTAGTCCGCCCAGGCTTCATCGCTCAGTTTTTCTGTTTCCAGTGGTCGTGCAATATGTGCTTCGCCGGCATATGAAAATTCGCTTTCGTCGCGCTCACCGCACCAGGGACATTTAATTAGTAACATACCGGTCTCCTAATGTGCCACGCCGGCGGCGCCATGTTCGTCGATCAGGAATCCGGTCACAAATCGATCCAGCGCGAAGGCGCGGTTTAGTTCGTGCGGTTCACCATTGGCGACATTATGCGCAAACACCCATCCCGATCCGGGAGTCGCCTTGAACCCACCGGTGCCCCAGCCACAGTTGAAATAAAGGCCTTTGACCGGCGTATTGCCGATGATCGGACAGGCATCCGGCGTCGTGTCCACAATACCACCCCATTGGCGATTCATACGCACCCGCTTGAACATCGGGAACATTTCGCAAATCGCCGCAACCGTGTGTTCGATTCCGGAATAGCTGCCGCGCTGACCATAGCCGGTATAACTGTCAATGCCGGCACCGATAACCAGATCGCCCTTGTCGGACTGACTGATATACCCGTGTACCGCATTCGACATGATAACGGTGTTGATTACCGGCTTGATCGGCTCCGATACCAGTGCCTGCAACGGGTGGCTTTCGATCGGCATACGGAAACCCGCCATCTCGGCCAGCACCGAGCAATGCCCGGCCACAACCACGCCGATTTTGTTCGCCTTGATCGCACCACGCGTGGTTTCAACACCGGTTACAACACCGTTTTCCTGCCGGATCGCGGTAACCTCGCAATTCTGAATGATGTCGACCCCGGCCCGATCTGCGCCACGCGCAAAACCCCAGGCCACCGCATCATGGCGTGCCACGCCACCGCGCGGCTGAAACGACGCGCCTATGATCGGGTAACGGCAACCCTGGTCAATATTGATTTCCGGAATCGCTTGCTTGATTTCCTGCGCACTGACAACATGCCCGTCGATGCCATTCAACCGGTTCGCATTGACGCGACGCTGGATATCGCGCATGTCCTGCAGATTATGGCCGAGATTGTAGACGCCACGTTGACTGAACATCACGTTGTAGTTCAGGTCCTGGCTCAGACCTTCCCATAACTTCATCGATTTTTCGTACAGATGAGCGGATTCGTCCCACAGGTAATTAGAGCGCACAATGGTCGTATTTCGGCCGGTGTTACCGCCACCGATCCAGCCCTTTTCCAGTACCGCGATATTTTTCATGCCGTGTTCTTTGGCCAGATAATAGGCTGTCGCCAGACCATGACCGCCACCGCCGATGATGAGCGCATCGTATTGTGCTTTAGGTTCTGGACTACGCCAGGCGGCTGACCAGTTTTCGTGGTAACTCAAGGCGTTACGCACAAGCGAGAATATGGAGTATCGACTCATGATGGCACCGAATTTTTGAGACCCGCAGGCCTAAAGGCGCGTAGCATATCAAGCCTGATATTGGCGGGTAAAGGGAATTAGCCCCTATTAGTGCAACGGGTCGGAAAAAGTTAATGCCGATGCCGCATCTGATATGAATAACATTTAATCCGACACCTTTTATAGATTGCCACTGATGTGAATGTTATGCCTATCTTTAAGGTTTTCTAAGACCCAAATGATCTAAGTAGGGAGCGAAATCCCTATCGCTAAATAGCAACGATACCTGGTTTTCGATGCAAAATGTCGCGATCCAGTTATCGACTGATTTCCGAACAGTGATTCCTTTCTTTCTGAGCTTTCTGTAGTTGTCCGCAGTAATTAGGGCCAACTCAGGTGTCATTATCTGAAAGATTGGCAATTCGAGGAGCAACCCTCTTGCCAGCCGGTAGTCCTTATCGCTTCTAAAGCCCTGCAATACCTCGGCAAGAATAATATCGCCGATACAAATCGTATCTGTAGTTAAATACTCATCAAGAAGCGTGGTCTCTGCAGTCTCTGTACCGTTGAAATAGTCAATCCAGACACTTGAGTCCACTAGTATCATCTAGTTTTTCTCATCTCGGAAAGATCGCCCTCCCAAGAAAGTTTTCCCCTAAATTTCCTGATTTTCTCCTGCTTTTTCAAACGAATTAAAGTCTTGAGGCCTAATTCAACAGCTTCCTTTTTCGTGCTCAAGCCTGAAGCCTTTAACGCATCGCCCATGAGTTTGTCGTCAATAATTATATTGGTTCGCATGACTCTGATTCCAAAAAACAATACACATGATAATACGACATAATACACATAAGCAAATGCGGCCGGGCCGCCTGCAAAAAGCTAATGTTCCCTTTAATGCCAAGCGTCGTATTCTTGTTTATAAAGGTAAGGGATGTTTTCCGATGAGCGCTGGCATTGAGGGCATGCCGCTACCCCTGCAATGAATGAAGTTAGTGAAGCAGTAGGGTGAATTCAAGTTCCAGGTGGTGTACCTGGAACTTGAATTCACCCAGTAATTTAGGGAGTAGCCCGAAAGCTGTCCATTTGAGGCATTTTATTGGTATAAACAATAGCGAATTGTTATTCTTGGCGATCAACAAATCAAAAATAATGGGTTAATTGACATGGCAAGTGTAGACAATGGTGTAAATGTGGAAGCTTTACTCGGAGCGAGAGAAGCGCTAACGGCTGCTCCTGAAGCTGCGCAATTCAAATGGCGCGCAAGCTGCAAATGGATCAGAGGCACTCACAGCAATACCACCATCAAT
>QIJI01000113.1 GCA_003231795.1 Gammaproteobacteria bacterium | reverse complement strand
CACCGATAATTTCTATCGCATCGAAAACAATGTCCGGAATACCGGCCCAGTTGAATCCGAGGCCCACCGCGCAGGCGATGATGAGCGGGTTGGAAACAACTTTTTTGCAGATCGGAATAAATTCCGGCTTGTTTTCGCTGCTCCCATAGATCGACAGCACCACTACCGAAATCACATTTAGCAGCGGCACCATAATTGCCAGCGCAAGTGCGGCATAAGTGAGTCCTGAATCACCGTAAAGCGGCCCGATAACGGCGATGGCAACAAACCCGTGGAATCGGGTAGTGCCCTGAAAAATGCTGCTGAAACTCGGCCCACTTTGTGGAAATCGTTTCCAAATAAGCGCGTGTGCAATAATCAAAAGACAGGACATGCCGAGAATGGCGACCAAAATTACAATCAGAAAATTCAGTATCGGCACTGTTCCCAGATCCGCTCGACTTAAGGTGCGAATGATCAAAAATGGAAACAGCAGGTAAAAGCAGATGTGTTCGATCGCCGACCAGACTGATTCGTTGACAATTCGGGCCTTAAACAGGAAATAACCGATGGCGATAATCAGTGCAATGGCGTAAATCGTGGTGAGCAAGAATATTCCGAGAATGAAGCAATACTGGCGCGCAGTGTATCACTCACCTCACTGGATAGATTGAGGTGTCGGTCAAGATCGAATCAAATTTCAAATAATGTCAAATTGTCGGTCTATTTATTAATCAGTCACCGACTACAATAGATAGATGCGAAAAATTATTTCGAGTGTTTGCCTGTTCCTGATGGCCTGCAATCTGCAGGCTGCTGATTCGCTGAGCCTGCCGCAGGACCCACGCCAGTCGATCAGTTACTGGAAAGAACACACTATATCGGCACAGCAGGACGACAGGGTTGCACTGGCCGAGCGTGTCTTTAAAAAGTTACTACGCGCCTGGGACAGCGCAAGGGTTGAACCGGGCCTGTATGTGGTGAATACCAGCAATAGCGCCTGGGCGGCGTCGCTGGCCGATGGCAACATACTGTTGAGTCGCGAGGCAATCGATATCAGCCTGTCACCCGGGCTCGACCAGGGTGAACATTTACTCGCATTCGTACTGGCGCATGAACTTGCGCACCAGCGCTCGGATGATTTGTGGCACCAGCGTTTTTTCCGCAGTGTCCGTTTGCAGGACGAAAAAGATCACGCGCGGTTACTGGACGGTTTACCACTTGACGCCGAACTGGTCAGGGACATCGAGCAAAAAGAAATACAGGCAGACCGCGACGGACTGGTGTTAATGGCAAGTGTCGGATTTGATCCCTGGCAAGTACTGCAACAAAAGGACTTTTTCACTCGCTGGGTAGAAAATATCTGGAAACTGGCTTGCGACCAAAAATCCTCTCAAAAATTTGTAGATGCCTGTCAACAGGCGCAGACCCGGGCCTTGCGAGCCAGGGTTCAACTGGATACTGTCGTCGGCCAGTCTGCGATCTATGAACTTGGAATCCAGGCCCTGGTAGCGAAACAATATCCGGCGGCGCGGCGCTATTTCACTCTCTACGGGCGTGAATTTCCCGGTCGAGCGATTATGTCAGCCATTGGAATCAGCTATCTTGCGGAGGCGATGGAGTCGCGACAACAAATCAATCGACTGGCGGGTGATGGTGTCGGTTTCTATTTCCCGTTGTTGCTGGATGCCCGCCTGAACCTTGCGCAAGTTTCTGATCAGGCAAAGCGATCGGTAACCGACCCCAAAATTACCGCACTGAAAGAAAAACTGAAAACTCAGGTCGAACTGGCAGTTCGCTATCTCGAAAAAGCGATTCGCCTCGATCCGGATTACCGCCCGCTCTACCTGTCGATAGCAATTGCACATTTGATCGAAAATAATCAGTATCTGGTGCGCGGTATTTTGCAAGGGCGCTACCTGCCGAGGTTTGGACAGGATGCCGTAGTGGAAATGATGCTGGCTTTGAGTCAGGCCCTGGAGGGAGAGTTTCAGGCCGCGGCAAAAGAGCTCAGTCGCTTGATCGAAAAGCCTGGGCTGACATTTCAGAAAAACACATTGTCACCTGATTTGTTTTATTACACCGCCGCGTTTAACCTTGCCGAAATATATCGACAACTCGATCAGCAAGACTCGGCGCGAGCGGTATGGCAAAAGCTGGCGTTGCAGTCGCAATCGCAGGGCCGTGCTTTTCTGTTCCGCCTGGCGCTGGCGCAAATTGGAGCGGGTGATCAGCCGCAAAACCAGCTTGTAATTGCGCCAACAATAAAGGGGGTACGGCTGGGTGATCGCAAACCCCGGGATGATTCGCCGCATCGTATCAATGAACTATGGATCGAAGGGGAGTTGTTCCATGTTTACGTATATCAGGATGGAGCACGTTACATCAGCGCTGCCGATGGTAAAATTATTTCAGCTAGCCAGGTGGGCGGTACGCGGACAATCGGCGATTTGGTCAAAGTGGGCGAATCTGCTGATAGACCGTTAAAGACCCTGGGAATTCCAGACCGTCAACTGCAACTGACAACCGGAGAATATATCGCCTATGATCGATATGGCCTGGCGCTCAAACTGGACGATAATCGCATTCAGGGATGGTTTTTATATCCCTGATCCGTCGCGGGTCGCACAGTGGATATTGCACGGATCACATATCGATGGTTGATAATCGTAATCATTCGGATCAAAAGGAGCTGGCCGTTCTTGCCGCGACCGGTGACCAGGATGCCCAGCGCAAGGTTAACGAAATTGCGCATCCGTTAATCGACTTTCAGACCAATCGTTTTTGTAAACGCTATTGCCGCCAGAATCAGTATCAATTTCGATGCAGTTTAAGCCAGCCCATTGGCTCGGCTCGTGCCGACGCTTCTTTGTGTGAGTGGGGCAATGCCAGTTACGGCTGGATGCTCGATGACTTGTGTAAATCGGGGCGACTGCAGAAATTTGAAGGGCGTAACCAGGCCAGCCTGTTTGATTATCTGTACACCATAGCCAATTCGCTACCATTTTACGAACGCTGGAAAGACTGGCGTTTTGGTAGACGACAGCAGGTACCACTCTATATTCGGGAACTGGGCGAGCAGGCCGCAGCTATATTTTATGCCCTGAGACTGGGGCAGTCGGTTGCGACCATGGCTCAAACCCTGCACCTGGCAATCGGGAAAACCGAAGTTCTGATCAACCAGATCGTGCTCGAACTGACTCGCCGTCATAAGCTGTTTCTGTTGAATCCACCCCATGAAATTTCGCTCACCGGTAGTCAGGTCGATGAGGAGGACTCGCATCAGCAGGATGTAGCGGTTGACGACGAAGCTATCGAAGTACAGCAGCAGCGAGAATTGTTGCGCCAGTGCTGGGCTGAACTGGATGCCACCGAGCAATTTGTGCTGGAAGCGATGATTATCGAGGAACAGGATGCCGACAATGTTTTGAAGGCCCTGCGTACTCTGGACATCAGCCTTAAAAAAGGTGTCAGCGCCGACCAGACAAACCATCAACAACTTTATTATTTCAAACGCAAAACGCTATCGAGGCTCGGTATTTTGTTGCAGGGCGATGAATAATTTTTCAAATTTCCGGCTTCCCGGGGTCTGTTAGTCATATGTCGAATAATTCGGATGAAATGATGGGCTCAGTAGAACACCCACAGGATCAAGAGATTCTTGACTACGTCAAATCTCCGGAACTGGAGAAATTCAGTCCATTGCGGCTGCATCTGTCCAGTTGCCGCTATTGTCGTCGGCGCGCTGAATTAACCGCGCTGGTTCGTGATCAGGGACATTGGCTGGAATCTGAGGCAGTCGATGTCGAAGAATCGATGGCTGCTTTGATGGCGACCGCAGCGGATACCGAGCAAGCAGAACTGTTGCGACAGCAGATAAAACAGGATCCGGGCGCGTTACGCGCGGCACTGCATTTTGCCAGTCATGCGCAGGCAATGAATTCACTCAGGCAGGAGCTTCCCGTTCGAACTTCTTTAGGGTTACGCATCAGCGAACGCTTACGCGACTGGTTAAATTTCCGCGCACCTGTCTGGCAAATGGCACCAGCGGTCGCTGTGGTAATGATGCTCGCCACCATACTGCTTAATCTGTACGCGGGAGATAGCGATGATCAGTTTAGGGTTGTCGCTTTTAGTGATAACCCGGTGATTCAGTTCGTTGGGCAGGAAAACCAGCCCGGAATCGGATTTTTTACCCAGCGGGATGCCAACACTAAACCATTTGGCGCGATGCAAATCGAGTTGACGCCTGACAGGAGGTTGCGCCTGAGCTGGCCTGAAGTTGGTGACGCCGAGTTCTATAGTCTTAAATTACAGGTATTTAGCAATGGGGAAACGCAGGTTCTGTCACGACAAATCCTGGATACCACCACGGCGTTCGTGAAATTGTCTGAAATCCCGTCAACGCTGCGTTACGAATGGGTGTTGAGCGGGGAAATTGATTCGAAACAATCTTTTCAAGCCAGCGGCGGCTTTGTTATCGCAACCGAATAGACGTCTATACTTAAATAATGATGAAACACTATAAAATTGTAATTCTGAGCCTTTTGATATGGCTACCAGCCAATTCGGTATTGAGTCAGTCACGCGGGATTGCATTGGAATCGATTCCGGTGATTCAGAAAACGCCTTTTGTAAACGGAGTCTATCGAGCCCTGATCATTGGTAATGACCTTTACCGAGATCCGCAAAATCAATGGCCTGCCCTCGAAACGGCCGTTGCAGGCGCCCGCGCAGTAACCAGTCTGTTACAGAGGAGTTATGGTTTCAGCGATATCGAGTTACTGGAAAACGCAACCCGGCGCGATATTTTGCAAGCGCTGGAACGCCTGTCTAAAAAGGCCCTGCCCAATGACAGCATCCTGGTGTATTACGCCGGACATGGGTACCTGGATACCGAATCCGATCGCGGTTTCTGGGTTCCGGTGGATGCACAAGGTTTCGACAATACAACCTTCCTGCGCAACTCGACGATTCGGGATGAGCTCATCACTATTGCCTCCAGGGCCAGGCACACCTTGCTGATTTCTGACTCCTGCTTCAGCGGGACTTTGCTGCGTCAAGGTACCCGGGGCATATCGCAGGGAAATCTTAGCCAGGGTTATTTGGAAAAAGTATCGAACAAGAAAAGTGTGCAAGTTATATCGGCTGGCGGAATCGAATATGTTGATGATAATTATCAGGACTCTGGACAATCCCCGTTTACTTATTTTTTACTCAACGAACTCGAGAATAATGATCAGGAAATGCTGACGATAAGCGAGCTTTCCGGAACCGTTATTCGAGCGGTTGCGAATAATGTCGATCAGGTGCCGGAAAGTGGGGTGTTGCATGGTGCCGGTGACGAACTTGGTGAGTTTATATTTATCAAACTCAAGGTTTCGGTAGACGGAGTACCTGCAGAAAAACTAAAAATTGAAGTCGAAGTCGCACCGAGTCAGAATATTGTGATTGAAGCAGAAGTTAAACGTCTGCCGCAAGACCCGAGTCTGAGCATTCCTTTGCCAACGCTGTAATCTATTATGAAAATAAATTTAAATCCAGACAGTAAAACGCTGTTGCGAAACACCACTGTGATTATTTCGATGTTGCTGGCGTCGCTATTGCCAGTGACCGGTTATACAGACTCCCTCGGACTCGGGATTACCATCAACGGTTCCGGCTGGGAAGGTGATAACGGGTCAGGCAATAGCAATTTTGAAAGCGATGACGGCGGTCAGTTCGCCTTCAGCCTCAACTATCGCAAGGATAAATTTTACACCGGTATTAATTTGCAGGGTGGGGAATATAGTTTTGATTCAGACGCGCCGGCCCAGTTTACGTCACTCGGAGCCGTTAACTCGAGTGATATCAAGGTCAAGCATTCAGATCTTGATTTACTCGTCGGCTATTACTTCTGGGAAAACGTATCGCTGTTTCTGGATTTAAAGGCCACACACAGTGAATGGCGCGATACCGGTTATGAGCAAAGCTTTGCCGGCCTGGGTTTTGGTGTTTCGGGATTTCAAGTAATCAATAGCCAGTGGCTCCTGTTCGGCAGCTTCGGAATCGTCAATGGCAGCCTTGAAGATAACGACGTGTCTTCATTGGGCGATGGAACCAGCAATTCGCTCGTAGCCGGGGCGGTTTATCAGCTTGATCAGGAAAACACGGTCAACTTCGGCCTCAAACTTCGCAATTATGATTTCGATTATGACGATGGTAATCGGCAGGAGTATTCTCTCAACGGAGTATTCTTTGGCTACAATCGCGTTTTCAGATGGTAACTAGCCCGCATTTCTCACCACCTTTCTACTGCGACAGCGCTATGCGGCATCCCACATGACTTTCACTCGGTCAGAGCGCTCAACAGTGTGTCGACAATGCCTGCGCACTCTTCGGTCGCGAAAGACACGTGGGATACCACCTTTCGCCGTCTCGCTACGAAAGGTGGTGAGAAATGCGGGCTAGAGCATTCGCCTTCGCCGGCCATTTATTCGTTTTCGCGCTGTTGATTAATCCTGCGTACGCACAGGAACCGAAACCGATCGAGGTCGCTATCACCACCCATCTCGGTGATCAGCAAAGCTTTACCCAGGGTGATCGAATTTCCTTTTTACTGTCGCTCGATCAAAAGGCCTTTGTCTATCTCTTTTACCGCGACGCGAATGCAAATTTGCTGCAATTACTGCCCAATCAGTATCTCAAAAACCATGCCTACGAAGCGGGGATATTCATGCCGTTACCCTCGTCCGGGCAGGCCTTCCAGTTCACCGTGCAGGCTCCCTTTGGTGATGAACAATTGATTGTTTTTGCCAGCAGCAATGGTGATTTACAGTTCCCCGGAAGTTTGCTCGAAAACGGACTGATCTTGCTGGATGTCGATATCGGAAGGATTAGCGAGGATATCAAAAAGGGTTCATTGGTCTATGGAGGGTCCGAGTTACAGATAAAGACCCTGCCCGCTGTCGATTGAATTAGTCGTCGGGTTACTAACTATCCGGTTGTAGCCAGTTCTTCTTCGAAACTGCAGGGTATCAACGCGCCTGCAGGGCATGTTCGGGCACGGTCGATTCAGAAGTTGAAACTTGCTTGCTATGGACGTCGTAGCGACCGACTCGAATCAGAATCCCGTCGCTTTCTATAGCAAGGACTACCGCCGCCAACTTGATTTGAGTACCGTTTTGATCGGTGTACAGGTAGTACACCATGTCGCCAGTTTCCATGCTAAATGAAGAAGAACAAGGCTGTAATTTTTTACAGCACTCAGGAGCGGCTTAGTGCGGGGTAATACCCCTTATTCGCTCACTTCTTCTACGCAATAGTTCCAGCGTGGTCAGCAATACGATCGAGAACAACACCAGGATGGTTGCCGCAGACAGTATGGTTGGACTGATTTCCTGACGGATTCCAGACCACATCTGTAACGGCAGGGTATGTTGCTTCGG
>QIJI01000388.1 GCA_003231795.1 Gammaproteobacteria bacterium | reverse complement strand
TGGTTCGGTGAACCGGGAGCAGGTACTATCTCACTGCCGATCGATTGTTGCTGCAACGGATCTACCGGTATCCGCAGATTTGGAAAATGGATACGGGGACAGACCTGAAGATGTGGCCGAGACCATCACTCGGGCAGTTGAAACAGGCATAGTCGGCGGCTCCATTGAAGATTACACCAATCAGCCTGATGACCCTATTTTCGATTTCAGTCTTGCAGTAGAAAGAATTCAGGCCGCTGTCGAGATAAAAGAAAAATTCCAGCACGATTTTATTCTAACGGCGCGTTGTGAAAACTATGTATGGGGCCGTAAAGACATCGACGATACTATCAAACGCTTACAGGCGTTTGAGTCGGCCGGCGCCGACGTACTTTATGCGCCCGGATTGCATGACCTCGATACTATTCGCACAATATGTGCAGCAGTGACCCGGCCGGTAAATGTCGTGATAGAAATGCCGAACACAAAATTCAACCTCCAAGATCTGATTGACGCCGGGGCAAAACGAATAAGCATTGGATCGGTCATGTTTCTTACCGCTTACGGAGCATTTGTCCGCGCCGCGGCAGAAATGCAGCAATCAGGCAGTTTCAATTTTGCTACTGATGCGATCGGCTTTTCCGATCTTGAGAATATATTCAGCCAGTTTGAGAAAAGTTAAAGACCGATTCGAATGTCCAATAGTCAGCAACTAGCGTGGGCAGACGAATGCTGTCGCAAATGCGAGACGGCAGGAGATGGCATGAATTTACACCACATTGAGGAGACGCTGGAAAATCGAATAGACCCAAAATCGAATAGACCCTCTATGGAAAACATTTATGGGAAATTGTCACCTTAATAGAGACACGGAACAGGCCATTCTCGATCAGGGTTTCGAGATTGTTCAGATTGATAGAGAAAGCATGGGCAAGGCCTTGCCCATTATTCGCCCGACAATTCGTGGAATTGCGCGAAAACCTGAAAATTCGGAGTAATCAGATCAGGCTATGCCAGGGCCTGTTCAGCGGGAAGGACTGGATGCGTAAAGAGCTTCAGCAAAAACACAAAGGTTACTTTTCCTGGTTCATTCAGAATAAAATTGACGCACAGTAACTGCAGTAGAAAATACAGCCATTGCATGCGTCCACGAAATTAGGATAATAGCCTTTAAAATGAAACCTGGATTACCACCGTACTTGGCGGTAATGGCGGCCAAAGTATCGATGATTGCGTGAATCTGGTTTATAATTAACGTAACAATAAAGGCTGCCTGGGGCAGGCAATCGGAGAAAATTCCTGCTACAAATTGCGCTTTCAAACTAGCTCGGAAAATTCATATATTATGCACGATCTCGCTTGTCCATTGATTCCACAAGGCATATTTCCTCAGTCGCCCGGAATCATTGATACGAGACTTCTTCGGAAATTTCCTTGTGAAATCAATGTTCTGCGTGATCTTCGCGCAAATTTGTGAAATTTCCGGACTAGCGCTTCGTAATGCAACTGTGTTACAAAACTATTTTCCACTTCGAAAAGGTGAATTTGAATGTGGGATTTTAATTTTTATTCACCATTTAGATCGAGAACACCAAAATGAGTACAGGTACTGTGAAGTGGTTTAATGCAGCAAAAGGGTACGGTTTCATCACGCCAGAAGATGGCGGGAAGGATCTTTTCGTCCACCATTCGGAAATTAAAAGCGGCGACGATTACGCAACGCTTAATGATGGTCAGAAAGTTGAGTTTGAAGTGGGTCAGGGCCAGAAAGGCCCCTGCGCAAATAACGTCGTGCCAGTTTAAAATCAGCGTAAGTAGAAGTTAATTGCAGTAAAAATAAAGTGCCCGCCATGCGGGCACTTTGCTGTTTAGGTGCTGGTTATGCCCACCTCGAACTAGCCGGTTTAACTCCCTACTGCCCGACTGCGGCCACCGGTAAAAAGAGCGGATGCCCGTGGAAGCCTGCCAGTTCTACCAGGAATGCAGGCCTGTGGTGCCCTGCTTAAACCGCTAAAAGCTGAGAACTGGAAGCCCGATGAGATTTTCAATTATTTTATTTGCTTTTATCAGCCTCGGAGCCCAGGCCGGACCATGCGCTCCAGGTGCACAAAGGCCATGTTCTATCGAGCTGGAAAATACTCTGCCCTCGGGAAAATCTTACCGGCTTGAAATCATTGAAGCAAGCTTACCAGTGGAAAATTCGGACGATGACGAAGCTACCGGATACTGGGGCGCCGGTGGCGCCTACCCTTTCACCTATATAGATACGATTTCGCTGGTGGTAGAAAAATCAAAATTCTCACTCCCGCCAAAAACATACTCTGACCTTGGCCAAATTAACCTGGCCGAGGTCAAAGAGAATCAGTATGGAATCGTTTTGATTGTCAAAGGCGGTGAGGCTGATGATTCATACTACGCAACCTTTGTTTTTATCGATGGCAAGGTTCGCAAAAGAACCGTAAGAAGCAGTTTGCTTCCTGATCAACTGTGGGAGAAAACAACCTTCCGTGCTGCGACGGATTAGAGAGCCTCTGATTAATAAAGTACTAAATTTTTCCAGTGAGTTCGATGACATGAAAAAATATTCCGATGGCTTTGGTGATCAACGCCAAATTGTTAATACCGACAAGGCGAAATACTACCCGTACGATTTCGGCGGCCCGGTTTTAGCGGGTGTTTACCAACTTGATCTGAGTTATAACCGCGACAGTGGTCATGGGATGTATCTGATTCGCATGGATCCTGGAACCGAAACTACCAGACACGTTCACAGCCTGCGCGAGGAGTACCTGATTCTGGAGGGCGATGTAGTCGAGTCGGATGGCACCGTATTGGGCCCGGGAGACTATGTTATCTATGAGCCGGGAACGGAACATAGCAGTAAAACCGTTAACGGTTGCCGGCTAATCGGATTTGACTACCCGCTTGATGGCAAAGTCACACCCCGAAGCCTGAGCGCAAAGTAAGCTTTGAGACCAGGCGGAATCGATAAACCGGAGGAATATAGTGAGTAAATTATTGTTGGGGTTGATTTTTGCGTTCGTAATTGTGAGTTGCAACACGGTTGAAGACCTGCGTGACATGCGCGATACCCAGGAACAGCTAAAGGGCCTGATCAAAGAGAGTATTGGAGTCGAGCCACTGGTTGGATTCAACATCAGTGGCAGTATATTGGTCGATGTTTCCATTTCGCTGAATGCCGACGATGTTGCAGACAGAACAGTATCCGAGTTAAAAAGAGTCGTTCGATCTGCTGTAAAACAAACATTTGATCGTAAACCCCGAGCGATATACATCCAGATTGCAACTACTGCAGATTAAAAATCCACGTGCGGTACCGCCACCTGGGATACCCAGTCGGATATGGCATGTGCCTGTCTGGGGCTATACTGGGCTTATAGATACCGAGTAAAATCCATGTCCACGACCGCCAACTTGATAGACTGACCACATGACAACGCCATTCAAATCACGACTCGCATCGCTGGGTACCTTACGTCTCGGCCTGATCGCCATTGCCATGGTGAATATGCTTTTACCCGTAATCGATTCCATTTTACGTCGCTTAACCGCGTCCGATATGTCTGATTCAATCTGGTACATTTTCCCAACTCTGATTGCGCCAGCAATGGCGCCATTGCTGCTGGTGGTTATGTTTTTCGACTATGTTATGTCGCGTATTCAGGCCGCAGACGCACAAGGCGAGGTGCGCGATCACTTTATCGCGGTCAGTCGAATTGAATTGATGATCATGGCAATAATGATCCTTTTCTGGCTGCCATTTTTTATACTGCTGTTCAAGTAATCGCAACAGGTTGTGAATATCCGCAAATACAAACCTTCCGATCGCCAGGCACTAGTCGCCTTTTGGACAACTGTTTTTCCAGACGACCCGCCTCACAACGAACCTTCCGCAGTACTCGCCGCGAAACTTGAAATCGACGACCTGGTATTTATCGCTGAAATCGACGGCATATTGATCGGTGCCTGCATGGCTGGTTATGACGGTCATCGTGGCTGGCTTTACGCGGTTGCGGTACTTCCCGAGTATCGCCGCGACGGAACTGGGGCCGCACTGGTTGAAACTGCTTTACAGGCCCTCAAATCCACGGGCTGTATCAAGGTAAACCTGCAAATACGCGCTGGCAATGAAGCGGTGATGTCATTTTACCGATCGCTGGGATTTAGCCAGGAGGAACGCATCAGCATGGGCAGACACATTTCCTAAGGAGCCTCTGATTTATCAGGGTTCTCCTGGATTACTACAGACCTGGAATCTGCAAAGCGCGACAGGGTAGAATACCGTTTTCGATCAAACCAGCGTCAATCCAACTGGAGCCCAACCAATATGCCTGAAACACAGGGAATCAATCATCTCGGCCTTTCGGTCGCAGACCTGAATCAAACCGTTTCATTTTTCGTCGATTGTCTCGGTTGGGAAGAGTTTGGTAGAGATGAAAGTTATCCGAGATCGGCCGTTTCGGATGGAAGACTACGCCTGACCCTGTGGCAGGTCGACCATCAACTGTCGGTCAACGCGTTTCATATGCGACAGAATGTCGGACTGCACCATCTGGCCATTCAGGTTGAATCTGAACAGCAATTGAACAGGCTCGGTGAGAAAGTAAAGCAATACTCCGGCGTTGAGATCGAATTCATGCCAGAATTGCTGGGGTCCGGGCCGCGAAAGCATATGATGTTTTTCGAACCCGGTGGCATTCGCCTCGAATTAATCTGGCCCGGAGAATAACCCGAACAGTGATGAAACAACCCATCGTCGGATATCATCGGGATGAGGAAAATCACTGGGTCGCACAGCTCGGATGTGGGCACAATCAGCATGTACGAAACAATCCGCCACTGGTAAGTCGTCCCTGGGTTGAAACCGATCAAGGCAGAGAATCAATGCTGGGACATAAGCTGAATTGCAAAAAGTGTGGCCGGGGTGAAGCGGTATGACGATCGAGGATCAAGCGACTATAGATTTCCTTGGCCTGTCGGCCGCGGGAGCGGTGGTACTTACCATCTCTAATCATCTGCAATGGGAAAAAGGAACTTTACTCAAACTACAGAAAAAGATCAGCGCTTACCTGTCGTTTATCGAATCCGGTGATATTTACAAATCCTACCCCGAAGCTGAAGGGAAAACGATCAGGATACATATTGTTTCAAATCACCAACCCGATGCCAAAACGGAAGCTTTTATCAAGGAATGCTGCAACGTGGTCAACGCAGCCGGACTCGAACTAACCCACGAGATTTCTGCCCAGGCCTGAGCTGTATATGCACTTATGATACTTGTCGGTCAGTTTGATTCTCCGTTTGTTCGCAGAACCGCAGTCGCTATGAATCACCATGGCATCGCATTTGAGCGCAAACTGTTGTCGGTGTTTAAAGACTTCGACGAAATGCTCGAATACAACCCGTTGGGTAAGGTCCCGGTAGTGGTGCTCGATAACGGAGAGTCAATATTCGATAGTCGTATGATCATCGACCATATCGAGCAGGGTGCCAGCGCGGACAAACGCCTGTTTCCTTTAGAGCCCGAAGCCCGAAGAAATGTAATGCGAATCGAAGCAGTCGCAATCGGCCTCGCTGAAAAGGCCTATGAGCGTGGAATCGAATACGCCCGTCGCAACCCCGATAAAATCGATGAAGCCTGGTCCGAACGCCTCAAGAAGCAGATCTTTTCTGCCTTGCACTGGCTGGAAGCACTGAAGCCCGATCCCTGGATTTGTGGTGACTCGTTAACCCAGGCCGATATTACCTGCGCCATAGCGATGACTTATATTCGTGAAAAGCAACAGGTATCGCTTTCAAAAGGAGATTTTCCAAAACTCGATGCCCATTGCGACTATTGCGAATCACTGCCGGTGTTTAAAGCATCAGCATATTCTGCAGCGGAAGCTGACAGTAGTGGTTGGCTACCTCGTTCTCGATAATCCATTGAAAAGACAATTTTCTGTGCGCCTGGCATTCAAGCGTTATAAAATCTGGTCGATAGCAACACGCTGGTTACCTGAAACAAACGATGGAATTTGAAGAATGGAAATAGCAGGCATTGATCATATTGTTTTGAGGACTACCCGAATCGAAGAGATGCTGGATTTCTACTGTCGCGTTTTAGGCTGTACAGTCGAGCGTGAAACTTCCGCCGCAACCGGATTGACGCAACTGCGCGCCGGTAACGCGCTGATCGACCTGGTTGTGGTAGACAGCGAGCTTGGCAAAGTCGGTGGTGGCGCACCAACGCAAAACGATAACAGCCTCGATCATTTCTGCCTCCAGTTAAAACCAATTTCAGAAACTGATATCACCGAGTGTCTGTCAAATCGGGGTATCACCGCGGGTCGTTTCGAAGACCGATATGGTGCACAGGGACTGGGGCGTTCGATTTATATCAAGGACCCCGAAGGCAATACCATCGAATTAAGATCGGCGTTATCATCTAACTCCTGAATCAATCTATACAGGAACCAGCTTGAAAATTGCAGTTATTTTTGGAGGCGACAGCGAAGAACGCGACGTATCGATCGCCAGTGGACTACAGATCATAGACGGCCTGCGTCAATGTGGACACGAAGTACTTGCCGTCGATACCGCCCGTGGCGAATTGAGCGCAAGTGACGAAAAAAAGTTACAGCAGTTTCAGATTCTGGACACACCGCCGGACTCAAATGCGCTGGCTGAAATCAGGTCAGACTCGGCACTTTCGGTATACAACGCCAGCGAACTGAAACAGGTCGATGTTGTATTTATCGCATTACACGGAGGTTCCGGTGAAGACGGCTCGTTACAGGCGCTATTCGAAGTGTCCGGCATTACCTTTACCGGTTCGGGCCACACCGGCAGTACCCTGGCAATGGACAAGGATATCTCCAAACGCATTATGCAGGCCGCAGGGGTACCTACTGCGGACTGGCAAATGTGTACCCCGCTGGATACCGCAATCGACAACCGTCTCGGATACCCGGTAATCGTCAAACCCAACGCACAGGGGTCGACAGTCGGGCTTTCCCTGGTACACAAAGCCGAAGATCTGACAGCAGCGATAGCCAAAGCGGGCGCTTTCGGCAATGAGGTCATGCTGGAACATTTTGTTCCGGGACGGGAGATTACGGTCGGCATCCTGGATCAAACTCCACTTGCAGTGGGTGAAATTATTGTCGAATCGGAAATATTCGATTATCACAGCAAATATCAACGCAATGCAGCACAGGAAATATTCCCGGCTGACATCAGCGCAGGATTGACACAGCAGGTTCAGGACCTTGGTTTACGGGTTCACCAGACGCTGAAACTGAGTGGTTTCAGTCGCGTCGATTTTCGCCTCGATGCGTCGGGCGGACTCTGGGTGCTGGAAGCCAACACGGTCCCGGGCATGACGGCGACGAGCCTGCTGCCACAATCTGCTCGTGCGGCCGGCATCGAGTTCCCCGAATTATGCGATCGCATCTGTAAATTGGCATTAACCCGCAATCGTTAGCTTCAAACGGCGAACCCAGGCCAAAAGTTCCGCCTCTCGCGAATTCCGGGTTTTGGCGCTAAGATATCTGACTAATGCTAATTTCCGCCCGTTAAAACAGGAGTCCGATAATCAACCACATCGCATTGAGACTACTCATCAGCGCGGAGGTTGCCAAAGTTCTCGACGAAAACGTAAAACGGGTATTGATGGATAACCTGCCCGCATGATTCGTTTAAGCTTTGTTCTGGCGATCATTTTCGGAATGGCGGCCTGCGCACCAGCGGATAAAGATTTCACCGAATTCGCAAGCTACCCATCGCCACGGGGCAGCCAGACGGTCATCGTCGACACGGCACGCAATCGGTTACCATTTGGACCCGAGATTATCCGTATTTATGTCAATCCCTCCGGTAGCCAGGCAAAAAATCATGTGCTTACTACAAAAGTGGCCAACGACGGCGGTGGTATCAGCGATGACAATATTCAGATCGAATGGCTCGGGGAAGATCGAATTCAATTATGCCTTTCCGGTGACGAACAGCAAGATACGCTGATTGAAATCAACCTGTTAAACCTGCAATTTTCCGAAATGTTGCAGCCCTGTCACAAGATGATTGAACAGAAAGGATGAATCCAGAATCAAAATTTCGTGATTATGCGGTGGCACTGTATCAGGCGCTGCAGGAAGATGCGTTTTACATAACGCTTGAAAAAAGCATTACCGATCCGGTCCCCGGACGGGAAGCCATGCTGCAGTACCTTGAG
>QIJI01000322.1 GCA_003231795.1 Gammaproteobacteria bacterium | reverse complement strand
GGGAATTTGAACCGCAGCAGCCTGGCTAAGCGCATCATCAATCGCCTGTTGCGTTTGATAGGTATTTACGCGGTGCTGAGACGATGCACAGGCACTTAGCAAACCGGCCAGGGCAATTACAATTAAACGTTGTTTATTCATAGGTCATTCTCAACAGCTTTTTTCTTTATGGCTATTAAATCGTTATTAAGGCTCAGATTGATCACTTTTCCCTTGCGTAGTAAACGAGCACTGTTACGGGTTAGTTTGACCAGCCTGGCGTCTTGAATTGTGTCGCCAATCCTCAACATCTGATCGTCGATGATCGCTATTTTGCGATTGTTCGAAATCAAAATCGAAGTTAGCTGTAATGGTTTTTGCGTCGGCTTATCGACCCTGGGCTTGGCCGGTTTGGCAGTTTTCGCCCATTTGGCCTGTTGGAATTTCTTCAAGGCGTAAGGCGGAGGTTGCATCGGGTCGCGTAATTCCTGTGCGTGTACCAGGGTACCGAATCCGAGGAAACCCAGGGTAAGCAGGGCAACTACTGTAATATAAGTTGCTATTATGCGTCGCATATCAGAGCCCCACCCATTCTTTGCGGGTCGAAAGAGTCGAGATCACCACTTTTACTATCACCTTCGGATATTCTTCGCTGACGATTTCAATTTCATCCCACAACAACTTCCAGTCGAGATCTTCCAATGTCTGCATATAGCGCAGAATATCGAGATACTTCCCTGAAAATTCGATTTCCAGCAAATGCCGATAAATACCCGGGTCCTGAGTGGGATCATCTTCGCTGACCGCAATGGCGGGCTTTACATCACGTCGCTTGAGACTTAATAACTTCAGGCGCGAATCACGGTAAATCAGTTCGTTCATCAGCTGAAACATTTTTTCCGGATCTATCAGTTCGACTGTCTTAACCCGCAAATCTTCTTCTACTTGCTGCAGTTGCAGAACCAGCATCGCCAACTGCACCTCTTTTTCCTGATATACGCCGGCAGCCATTCGCTGACGAATGGACCTTACCTGAGTTCGCGTGGCTTCTACTTCGCGACTGATCCTTTGGTTTTCCTGCTGTTTGGCTTTGATTTGTGCCAATTCGGGTTCGGCGTAATAATTCCACCAGGCAAATGCCGTGATTACCAGAATCGACAACGCGATCAAACCCCGTTCGCGCAGGGTCTGCGCGTTGAATCGATCAGCGTACTTCTTCAGCTCACTACTCATCAGCATTAACCCGGGTAGCGATTTCGAAATCGACCTTCCATTCAGTATCTTGGGCACGACTCACTTCAAATAGATCGAAACGATTACCCTTAAACACCGTTTCTTCGCTGAAACGATCGAAATAACCGGGAACCTTCTCCGCGCTTAGCGAACTGCCTTTAATCGCCATAAAATTTTCGGCCAGCCGAATTCTGCTAAGCCATACATCCTTGACCTGCAAATTAGATAGCGCGACCAGATAGTTCGAAAATCCCTGACCCGAACCAAACCGATTGGCATCGACAAAAGTCAGTACCTTTTTGCGCGCCGATATCTGTCGTGAAGTATCTTCTATATCTTCATCGAGACGCGTGTCTTCGAGTAATTGGGCGAGTTCGGCGCTTGCACTGGCCAATTCTACGGTCATACGAACTTGATCCGCTTTGACCGCAAGGTAACGCTGATTGGCTTTATCGAGCCGGTCGGACAGCAAAAAACTCCAGATAGCCCCAGCTGCAACCAGAATGACCAACACCGTCGCCAGTTGTGTTGCCGATATCCATAGCCGTTTTTCTTTAAAACGATCCTGGTAAAGATTGATCTGTTGAACGATCACAAATTCACCCCGCGCAGAGCAGCGCAATAGGCATGAAAACAATGTTGTTCGAGTCCCGGGGTTGACTCATCACTCCCGAAACTAATGAAATCGATATCGAAGTTGGTCAGGTTTTGAAGGTACATGGCCATTTTTTCAGTAACCGGTAATTGTGGGAAAATGCGCAGATTCTGCACCGTACCCATGCCGTAATAACTTTCGAAATAATCAAGTGAACGCTGTAATTCGAGTAGCAGTGAATCAAACACCGACTCATCTTCGGCAGTAGCCTGTTCGAGTTGATCGATTCCAATCAGGAAATCCCGGTTCACATAAAGGTCGGAATCCTGATAAATGCTGAGCATACCATTGCTTCGCGTCAGGCCGAGTAAGGCCATCGATTGTTCGGTGCTGTTATGTACGGTTTGCAGGTTCGACCTCGCGAGCTCTGGTACATCCAGAGCAACCAGCTCCATGCCGCATGACTTTATACCGTCGACATAGTTCCTGATTACCGTTTCCCGGGCCGCCACTACACCGACCTGCTGTTGATTATTTTTACTCGAAACCGGCATGGGATAGCTATCGACCACCGCGCTTGCGACATCATAATTAATCAAATCCTTGATTTTCCAGGTCACTGCCTGAATCATTTCAGTCTCATCAACTTCCGGTTTCTCAACCTGGTACAGATCAAAATCATCGTCCGCGACAAGACACACGCAGGCAGACTTTTGTAGATTGTTACTACGAACCCACTCCTTCAATGCCTCAACCTGATCGACCTGCCCCGAAGCTTTGACAAAAGCACTTCGCATGATCTGACCCGGATTGCTCTTGCTGGTGCGAACCTGGGCGATAGCAACGCCATCGGGCAGGAAATCAACCCCGATCTGGGAATCTCTTCTGGACGCTGTAAACAGACCCACGGTTTAGCTCCGATAATGTCAGTTATCTGTCTGCTGCCTTGTCAGACAGCTACTAATTAACTAAGGCAAGCTATCGCTCCGATCTGCGAAATAACTTGCCCCCCTCGCAATCAAACACCTTCCGCGCCCTGCTACGGAAAGTTATAGACTCCATTCTGGTTGTGAATTATTCTAGATATTCCTTAAAGTAATCGCTATAACTTATTGTCACTATTAGAAATCTTAACTCATAATTGGGTTATTTCAAGCAAATCGTTGAAATTATTTTTGGCATGATACATATCGTCTTATTTGAACCCGAGATTCCACCCAATACCGGAAATGTTATTCGCCTGGCGGCAAATACAGGATTTCAGCTCAATTTGATCGAACCACTGGGCTTTGATCTGGATCACAAACAACTGCGTCGCGCTGGTCTGGATTACCACGAATGGGCCGATATTAACTGTTATCGCGACTACGATGATTTCCGAAACAATTGCCAATTCAACAACTTATACGCCTTTACAACGAAGGCAGAGAAAATTTACAGTAATGCGGTATTTCAACCGGGGGATGCGCTCATGTTCGGTCCGGAAAGCCGGGGTTTACCTCAATCGATTCTGGATTCACTGCATGGTGACAGGAAACTGCGGCTGCCGATGACCTCAGCATCGCGCAGTTTGAACCTGTCAAATACGGTTTCGATCGCGGTATACGAAGCCTGGCGCCAACTCGATTTCAACCGGGACAGTGTCGATTGATATTGGATCGTCATTCCGATAGATATGAATTTAATAACGCGTAGGCGGGGATGACGGCGTAGTAGCGCGGGGGATGACAGGGGTGGGTTCTGATTTACTCAGGACCCTGGGGCCGGCTTTCCAGGTCAGTGACTGCATCCTGCGGACTCTTGCCTTCGTACAGCACGCGATACACCGTTTCAATAATGGGTAAGTCAAGCCCGAGTTTCTGCGCTTTTAAATATATTGCTTTGGCCGCTGGCAGACCTTCAACAGTCTGCCCAACTTCAATCTCAGCCTGATGCAGATTTTTACCCTGACCGATAGCAATCCCGAATCGTCGATTGCGACTTTGATCGTCGGTACAGGTCAAAATAACATCACCCAGCCCGGCCAGGCCCATCATCGTTTCCTGATTCGCCCCCAGTTCAACCCCGAGGCGCATGATTTCGGCGAGGCCCCGAGTTATCAATGCGGCTCGCGTATTGGCACCGAACCCGAGTCCATCGGCTACGCCTACGGCAATGGCGAGCACGTTCTTTAACGCCCCACCAAGCTCGACACCGATAATATCCTCCGATGTGTAGGCCCGGAAATGATGCCCTCGCAGTAATTCGGCAAATCGGGAAGTGGTTTCGTCATGATTGCCGGCACAGGCTATTGCCGCGGGTAGTCCACGTGCAACCTCGGCCGCGAAAGTAGGACCCGAGATGACACCGAAGCGTTGGTGCGGCATCTCCTGACCGATGATTTCGTGCAGCAGATTTCCGCTTTCGATTTCAAAACCCTTGCTGGCCCAGAAAATTGCGACCTGGTCAGATACAAGCGGCTTCAGTTGTTGCAGCAGATCGCGGAACCCCTTACTCGGAATTGCGATTAGTATAAAGTTTACCTCGGCTACTGCGGTGGACAGTTCAGCAATCGCCTGGATATTATCAGCCAGTCTGAAACCTGGCAGATAATCGGAATTTTCGCCCCGTTCCTGCAAGCGCTCGATCTGTGCCGGATCATGGCCCCACAGACGAATACTCAGACCATTGCGCGCCAGCTGAATTGCGAGCGCGGTTCCCCACGACCCGGCGCCCAGCACGGCAACTGTTTCTCCCATCAGTGGGTAGCTTCGTCTTCGCCCTTTTTAGCCTGTGCTTGCAAATGTTGCTGGTAGAGGGCATCAAAGTTTACCGGCGACAATATAACCGGCGGAAACCCACCTCGCACGGTTAAATCGGATATTACTTCGCGTGCGTAGGGGAACAGGATATTCATACATTGACTGCTCAGCAGGTATTGCAGCTCACTGTCATCAAACCCGCTAACTGAAAACATGCCCGCCTGATGAACTTCAACCAGAAATGCCGTTGCGTCCTGATGGGTTGCTGTCAGGGTAATCCGAAGAACCGCTTCATAGCGATCGTTATCGAGCGTCTTACTGCTGTTGTTGATGTTCAAGTCAATCTTGGGTTCCCACTTCTGGAATGCGAAGGATTCGGGAGAAGACGGGGACTCGAAAGACGCGTCTTTGATATACAACTTCTGGATGGCAAACTGTTTTGGGGGCGGTTTCTGATCGTTCATATGTTTATTCCAGGGAGCCTCTGATTAATTCTGGATGAATCGGGTTGTGATTCAAAATGGTCAATTTCAAGGCGTGAAAAGTAAGTAATAGCAGAGCTATTGCTAAGTTTCACAACGCAGAAATTGGTCATTTTGGGCACAACGCGGTCATTCATGAATTGATCTAGGCTCCCTATGGATTACTTTTTACTAAGGGGCATATGTGCGTCCTGCCAGGCCATCACACCGCCATTTAAGCTATAAACTTTTTCAAATCCGTTCTTGCTCAGCTCCTTGCAGGCAATACCGGCGCGCGCTCCGGTTTTATCGTAAACCAGCAGGGTTTTGCTCTTGTGTTTTTCCAGTTCACTAACGCGCTTGGCAACGGCACCCACTGGAATTTGAATAGCCTTGGCGATTTTTCCACCCACGGTCTCGCTCGCTTCGCGCACGTCGAGCACCACGACTTCTTCACTATTCATTAACTGTACCGCTGCGGCCGGCGACAGGCTTGCAAAACGTTGGGTCGCGATTTTCATCTCGTTAAAAAATATCAGCGCCAGCAAAATTACAAAGGCAATAACCAGAAACGGATTATTTACCGAAAATTCAGAAATTTGAGTCATCATAAATCGAGATTACGAGTTTACTTGGCCGAACAGAACACTTCCTGCATCATTCCTATCAATTGCAGGGTGCGCTTGTCATCGACACGATAAAAAACCTTGTTGGCATCCTTGCGCGACGACAGTATACCTTTATCGCGTAAAATCGCGAGATGTTGTGAGATATTACTTTGAGAAGTTCCGACATTGTCTACAATCGACTGCACACAAATTTCACCATTGCCGAGTATACATAGTATTTTCAACCGCAGGGGATGCGACATCGCCTTAAGCGAACGAGATGTATGTTCGATATCAGCGGCCTCGGCAAGCAATTGTACTTTTGTCCGAATGCTGACTGGTTCTGTTTTCATCGCCTTGTGTGTATGATCGAAATCAGTGGTATCTAACCCGGAAAATTCATAAATTATGCACGATCTCGCTTGCCCATTGATTCCACAAGGATATTTCCTCAGTCGCCCGGAATCATTGATACGAGACTTCTTCGGAAATTTCCTTGTGAAGTCAATGTTCTGCGCGATCTTCGCGCAAATTCATGAAATTTCCGGGTTAATATTAGCGAATGATTATGTACAAGTCGGATGGCAATGTCTATCGCCGGTAAAATTCTGATAACCTGCCTGTTGGCAGGTTTGACATTCGCCCCGGTATATTCGGCCAATGACAAGCCCACCAAGGAAAAACAGCTCAAGGTATTACTTTATAAGATTAAAAAACTGAAGCAGACTATCGACGTCAAGGAAGATAGTAAATCCCGTTATGGCAAGCAGTTGCGAACCATAGAGCAGGAAATCGGCCAGGTCAGCGGCAAGATTAAGAAAGTCGGCGGGAAAATCAAGTCCCGTAAAAACGAACTGGTGAAGCTCACCAAAACCCGATTAAAGCACCAGCAACAATTGAGCCGCGAAAACGATTACCTCGCGGAGCAGGTTTATACCGCGTTCACACTCGGCAAACAGGAAAAAGTGAAGCTCCTGTTCTCTCAGCAGAACCCCGAAGTGTTACAACGCAATCTGGTTTACTACCGGTATTTCTCGGAGGCTCGCGTTAATCTGATCAATGGCGTGCAACACAATATCGACAAGATCCTGGAAACCGAAATACTGATCCAGAAAGCGCGCAGCGAGTTGGAGAAAAACCAGCAACAATTAAACCATCAAAAAGTAAAACTCGACAAAGATCGCGGCAAGCGTAAAAACATCATCAGCTCGCTCAACAAGCAAATCAAAAAGCAGGGTGGCAGCCTCGTCAAACTCGAAGATGAGGCGCAGCAGTTGCAGAACCTGATTGATTCGATTCAGGAAATATTCATCGATGCACCGGAGCCCAATGTTTCGCGCGAGCCGTTTGCGCAACTCAAAGGCAAACTGGCATGGCCGGTCAAGGGCAAACTGAAAAAACTCTATGGCCGCCGCAAACCCCTTTCCGACCTGCGTTGGCAGGGTGTTATAATCGAGGCCCCAAGTGGACGCCAGATCAGGGCCGTCTCCTATGGGCGGATTGCCTTTGCAGATTGGCTACGCGGGTTGGGAAATCTGATTATTATCGATCACGGAAATTCATACCTGTCGTTATATGGCCACAATGAATCTCTGTTTAAGTCTGCCGGAGAATGGGTCGAAACGGGTGATGTAATCGCTTCTATCGGAAACAGCGGCGGTCAGAAAAATAATGGCCTTTACTTTGAGATCAGGAAGAAAGGGAAACCGCAAAACCCCGCCCGCTGGTGCAAGGTAGACAACCAATTTGCCTCCGAACAATAAAAACGCACGGATTAGCGCCACATCGCTGCAATATCCCGCAGATTGCCGTAGAATTCGCTTCTCAGCGCGTTTTCTTTTGAACTGGGTACAACTTCTAAAGCGATATCTAGTCTACAATAGTTAGCCCGGACAAATAGTATATGCCTTTGGGTATATGCCTTTGGGTCTGGACTTTAGGTCGGCGGGTTATATTGGAGAATAAAATGTTACACAAACTGCGAACTTCAACCTTGTTCTTGAGCGGTATTCTGCTCGGCCTGACGATTGCGGTCGGACACAGTGTTTTTGCACTCAAGGACAGCGAAGAAATTCCGTTTGAGGATCTCCAGTCTTTCACCGAAGTTTTTTCCAGGGTCAAATCAGATTACGTCGAACCGGTAGATGACAAAAAACTCATCGAAGACGCAATTCGCGGCATGCTCAGCGGACTGGACCCACATTCGGCATTTCTAAATACCAGCGAATTCAGTGATTTAAAGATTGGAACCACCGGGCAGTTTGGCGGCCTCGGTATCGAAGTCAGTATGGAAAACGGTTTCGTCAAAGTCATTTCCCCCATCGACGACACGCCAGCCTCACGTGCCGGCATCCAGGCCAGCGACCTGATTATAAAACTGGATGATAAATCAGTTAAAGGAATGACTCTGAATGCTGCGGTTAAAATCATGCGCGGCAAGCCCAATACCGACATCGAATTAACCATTGTTCGTGAAGGTGAATCTCAACCTTTTGTCATTGTTATTACGCGTGAGATTATCCGCGTCAAGAGCGTTAAAAACAGAATGCTCGAACCCGGTTTTGGCTATGTGCGTATTTCCAATTTTCAGTCACGCACTACTACCGACTTGCTCAAAGCCATTTCTGACTTGCAAAAACAGGATCCCCTGAAAGGCATGATACTTGATCTGCGCAACAATCCCGGCGGCGTACTCAACGGTGCGGTTGGCGTCTCGGATGCCTTCATAGACGACGGATTAATAGTTTATACCGAGGGCCGGATCGATGATTCCAGCCATCGTTATGTAGCCACCCCTGGAGACAGCCTCAATGGTGCACCCCTGGTGGTACTGATCAACGGCGGCTCAGCCTCGGCCTCCGAAATTGTCGCCGGCGCAATTCAGGACCACAAGCGCGGCATCATCATGGGCACCAAGTCTTTTGGCAAAGGTTCGGTTCAAACCATTCAGGAACTACGTAACGGCTCTGCTGTGAAACTCACTACAGCGCGTTACTTTACCCCCAATGGCCGTTCGATCCAGGCCAAGGGTATCGAGCCCGACATTATACTGAGTACCTTGAGATTGCCAGACCAAGATGAAAAATCGAGGCAATCCTATTCTGAAAAGGATCTCGACGGGCGTCTCAGCAATCCGGATGGCGAAACTGAAAGCGGCAGCAAGGGCAGTGAAAAAGAAAATGGCGAAGAGCTCGCGCAATCGGATTTCCAGTTGTTCGAAGCACTTAACCTGCTTAAGGGTTTGTATATTCTGAACGGCCGCAGCAGCTAGTGGTTGCACAACCAAGGTTTGACTACTAAGGGGTATCCGATCCGGCCTACCGCCTCAAGCGCCTGGCTGATTCTGCTATTCACGCTAGCATTCGGAGCAGCTGCCGAACAGCGACCCATGTTATCACTGGTCATCGACGATCTCGGCTATTCACTCGAAAATGGAATCGCGGCTATCGATCTGGTTGGTAGTCACACCTATGCGATTCTACCCGGTACCAGTTATGGTCAAAAACTGGCACGTCATGCATATAAACTGAACAAGGAAGTGATTCTGCATCTGCCGATGCAGTCGATTGGTTCCGCATCCACCCGGGAACCACACGCGCTTGATGCATCGATGGATGAAGATCAGCTAACCAAAAAGGTACATTCGCTGCTGACGAAAATTCCTTTCATTCGCGGGGTCAATAATCACATGGGTAGTCTTTTGACCGAGTTTAATTTTTTCATGCGCCCGGTCATGGATAGCATTAGTGGATACAACCCGCAACTTTATTTTCTCGATAGCCGTACCACCCCGCGCAGTGTTGCCTATGCACAGGCACTCGATGCCGGCTTGAACTCTATAACCCGCGACATTTTTCTCGACAACGAATTGAACCTGGCGTCGATTCGCCTGCAATACCAGATCTGGCTCGAGAAATCACGCCTGCACGGGTCTGCTATCGCAATCGGGCACCCGCACAAGGAAACCATTCAGGTGTTACGTGAAAACCTGCCTGATACAAGTCGGAAATTTCATTTCATGCCAGTTTCTGAATTGATCAGCGAACGCAGAGTTCGCGGTTTTTCCAGCACCTGGAAACAGCATTTGTCAAACCTGCAGCCAGTACATTAAATTCGCATCTTCATAAAGGTGGTGGCTGATATCCACCCATCAGATGTTCGATTTCCAGTGCTAGCGCAAGACAGATATCTTCGCGCCAGGGTGCTGCCACTACCTGTACTCCAACCGGTAAACCTTGCGCACTGATACCGGCGCGTAGCGTTACCCCGGGCCATCCGAGCAGATTGTGAATGGTCAGGTAACTCCAGTCGTCGAAACTATCGCTATGTGAGGATCGATGCGGACGTGCCAGTGAATGTGAAGGTGGGCACAAGATGGCGTCATAATCGGCAAAGAACCCCAGTGCCTGGCTGCGCGCTTCATCAATTGCCTCCATCAGGGCAGGATCAAGGCTATCGACGGAGGCAAGGCTTTTTTGCGTAAGGTATCCGCCGAGATCTTCTCCGGGCTCGGTGGTACCGTAACGATGCAATAGTCTAAGAATTAAACCGGCGGTGGCGGATTCCCGCAATTCAGTCGATAAATCAACCAATTCCTGCATCCCCGGAAGCAGACAGTGCTCAATCGTACAACCCCGTTCGCTCAAGCGATTTGCTACTTCAGTGACAACCCGGCCGATATTTTCATCGGGTGAAACAATCGCATTATCGGCGTACCAGGCAATCCGCAGGCTCGATAAATCAAGCCGGTCGGGATCACCCATAGCCACCGGCACAACCGAAGGATCGCGTCCGTCGGGTCCACATATCAGCGGTAACGCCAGCACAAGGTCTTCGACATAACGTGCCATCGGACCGATCTGAGTTAGCGAATCCATCACACCGCCGCCATAGGGTACGATATGACCACTACGCGGGGTACGTCCGGAAGTCGGTTTAATGCCGGTAATCCCACACAGATGTGCCGGCTCACGAATACTGCCACCCGTATCTGAGCCCAATTCCAGTGCTGATCCACCACAAGCGATAATGGCAGCCGAACCACCACTGCTACCGCCCGGGCTGCGCCCAAGATCGAAGGGATTGCTGGTGCGCCCGTAGATCAGGTTGTTGGTCTCGGCGCTCAAGGTCAGTTCCGGCGTATTGGTTTTACCCAGCAATACAGCACCGGCTTTGCGTAACCGGGCGACTACCGGCGCATCCTGATCGGGTACATGACTTTTTCGTCCCAGCGTACCACCCGTTGAAATAATACCCTCGGTATCGAGCGAGTCTTTTATCGTAATTGGCACACCATGTAGTGGCCCGTTGAATTCACCTTTTTGCGCGGCCCGATCCAGACTTTCTGCTTCGCTTAATGCGCGTTTTGCACAAAGCTGTACCACTGCATTGATTTCGGGATTGACCTGCTCGATTCGATCAAGACAAGACTTTACGATTTCGAGCGAGCTAAGATTACCCGCTCTGATTTCTCGCGCCATACGTGCAGCGGACCAAAAAATAGTTTCTGACATGGGCTAGTGGTCGAGATCCTAACTCTGATTTTCCAGTCTTGATTTAGCCCCTGGAAATCGCGCCACAAACTCAACTCCCCTAAGATTCAGAGCCTGCAGCACCAGCTTTGACGAACGTTTGCGATTTTTAACTTCAATTACCCATCGTGGCATCAGCAAATCGCTGTCATCGAAATGATGGCTGTTTTCATCGATTTCCAGTTCTGAAATCAGTTGCGGTGTTCGCGTTGCCCGCCGACTGATTTCTACACTTGAAACCGCCGCCGGGAACGACCATTCAACCCGTTTATCCGGCGTCATTTCCATCGTCTCGATACTACATAGAGGTTTGGAATTAACAATCGTAATGCTGATCTGTGCAGTGACAATCTCTGAATTGGCAAGCTTGATACTCAGCCTCAGCCGATCTTCGTGGTTATCGATATTTTCAAAGCAGATAGAACCCTCGAAACCACGCACTATCTGATCGACAAAATACAGCCCCAGGCCCTTGCCATGATGCTCACGAATTCGTCGCGATGAAAAACCAAGCTGATAGATTCTGTCCTTCTCGGCTTCATCAATGCCCGGACCCCGATTATATATTCTGAGTTCAACCTGTCCTTCGTGCTGCCCAAGTGATATTGAAACCCGACTGAATCGATGTTTATGCTGTTTTTGCTGTGAATAATAAAGCGCGTTATTAACCAGATTTTCAATCAACAAAACCATGTGATTTTCATTCCCCAGCATCTCACCATCACTACGCAATCGTATCAAAAAGCGATCATCCTGATAACGACCGGGACATTTCCAGTCGCTCAATCCGAGTTCATCAACATCCTCGACAATGGGTAACAGCGCGCGTTGCAAAGCATGACTCATCATGAAGGTTGGCTGAAATGGGGCCAGTTCCTCTGTCCCCTCATTCAGCAGCGACTGAAAATAGTGCTCTTCGCAGTCATAGATCTGATTGGTGACATGCAGGGTGATATTGTCGGTGGTTGACAGATCGAGCAAATCCCATAAATAGGTCAAACTATCCGCCGCTTCACGATATTGCGCGCCTTCCAGGTGGTCACAATTCTGTTGTGCCAGTTTGAGCGCGGTCTGTGCTTTGTCATAACTGATGACCCCGTTATGGCGCACCTCTGAAGCAATATTTTTGAAGTGTAAAAATTTCTCGTCATACTCGATATACTCCAGCAGGCGTTCGCTGATAAACATCTTCAACTTGTCCGCATGATTGGAATAGGTGCGAGCCCGGGTGCCCAACTCGCGTTTCGAATCAAACAGTTCGCCAATCTGAAGCTGCATCTGTTTTAATTGATCGTTACAGCGAGCACTGGCTTTGACAAATCGCCAGATATCCAGCAAAACAAGTAACAGCAACAACGCCACCACTATCAGCAGGCTATCTATTTGCAACAACAGGGCGGGCAGACTTTGATCACCCAGCAATTCCGGGTTGGCCAGCACTAACTGCCACAGCACCACTACAACCGCAGCCAGGCTACTAAACCAGGGGTAATGAATTCGAGCCAGTTTCATTTCGTTTTACCCGGGCTCCAGAAATAAGCGCCTTCATCGCCAAATGTGACAATCCCGGTTCCTGTACTACATTGCCTGGTGAAGCTGGCATCACCTCCTTCAATCGCATCGAAAGCGCGTCGCAGCGTTTTAATGTGTTGGCGATAACTGGCGTAGGAAAATTTTTCAAGATCCAGATCAAGTCGTTCGGCCATCTGTATCGCGCTCAACGGACGTGGAGAAACATCGACCAACTCGCGCAACAATTTGCGTGGCATCGGAGCCAGCGGTCGCCGGGCATTACTCGGGTTCATCAATCGCTGTCCCTTCCAGTAGACATTCCAACTATTCAGATCGATGGTTAATTCACCACTGTTAACAACATTAATCGTGGCGGAAAGATTAGTATCGATTGATTGCTGGCGCAATACTGCCTTGATACGCCAGCACAGTACCTGTTCCACGTTATGTTGATGCTTGGCAATGAAATCGGTTGCGGCAAACTGCTCCAGTGCAGCACGCTCGATTTCAGTACCGCTGTGTTCCGACAAATACAGAATCGGAAGCTTCGGCCATTTCTTGCGTAGCGCTTTTGAAACCGAAAATCCGGCCTGATCATTACCATTCATACGCGCATCGAGCAATGCCACATCGGGGGCCGAATCTTTATCGGTGAGCGCAATTTTCTGTCGTGCAGCTTCGGCGAAATGAAAGATCGAGAGCACATTCGGCTTGCCGTCAAAATCCTCATTTATCAGCACTGGAGAAAATTTCTTTATCCAATGGGATTGATCTTCAACCCAGAAAATCTCGGTCATAAAAGGGGCCAGAACGGAAATCGAAACATAGCGTTTAAGTATACAGGTGTCGATTAGCCTTGCCTGCAACGACTCCTAAATATGAATTAATTTGAACAATGCTTTAGGAATATTTATAGCGCTTTATTCCGGGTTTTCTGCAATTTTCACCGATTTTTCACAGCGCCTCACTAAATTCTCTGCAACTTAAAGAAAATCGAGG
>QIJI01000390.1 GCA_003231795.1 Gammaproteobacteria bacterium | reverse complement strand
CGCCAAGATCGACGCGGTTCCCGGAGTCCCGTTAGGTGAGGCTCTGCAACTGTTACGTGAAATTACCGAAGAAGTCGCACCGGCGGGTTACAGTTTTGATTATCAGGGACAATCGCGTCAGTTGGTTCAGGAAGGATCGGCGCTTGCCCTGACCTTTGGCTTTGCAATTATTGTCGTTTTCCTTGTGCTGGCCGCACAATACGAAAGCCTGCGCGATCCTTTCATTATTCTGACAACGGTCCCCCTGGCCATGTTCGGTGCGATGATACCGATGTTTCTATGGATGGTATCAATGAACATTTATAGCCAGGTAGGCCTGATCACGCTGATTGGCCTGGTCAGTAAGCACGGCATATTAATTGTTGAATTTGCCAATAAAATGCAAAAAAACGACAATCTTTCGCCCCGGGAAGCGGTCATTGCAGCCGCATCGTTACGCTTGCGACCTATCCTGATGACATCATTTTCAACCGTTATCGGTATCATGCCGTTGGTTATTGCCAGTGGCGCAGGTGCCGCCAGTCGCCAGGCAATCGGTATTACCATTGTTTCCGGGTTTGCCGTCGGTACCTTGTTCACTTTATTCGTATTGCCGGTAGTCTATACCTATCTTGCGGCTGACCATCGCCCGCAAAGCGAAGCGGTAGCCTTACCCGCCTAGCCCGCCTGGTCGTCCTGACGCAAATATGCAGACTCTTCAAGAATCCATTCCCGAAAAGCAACAACCTTCGCTACCCGTGCTTTTTGCGGTGAAGTAACCAGATGGTAATTCAGCTTGACTGGCAATCGGTTGCTGAAAGGTTGAACTAGTCTACCGGCATCGATTTCAGGTTCTGCCATTACATTGGCAAGCAAAGCGACCCCTTGTCCATCGAGTGCTGCCTGAAACAGTAAATCTGACTGATTAAAGTAAATTCCGTGACTGGCATCAACCTCCTCATTGACCATCGCCAGCCACATTGCCCAATCAGGCCAGCCAGGATCGAGTGCATCATAATTACTGTGCAGCAAGGTATGATGTTCAAGATCTGAAATTCGCTTCAAACCCCCGAACTTATCAATCAATGCCGGGCTACAAACCGGAATTAAATCAAACGAAAACAGAAAAATCGTGTCCAGATGAGGATAAACACCATTGCCAAAACGTATGCCGACATCGATGTCTTCATGCGCGAAATCTACCAACCGGTCTGAAGTATCGATTCGCACATCAATACCGGGATACCGGGTTTTAAAATTGGAAAGCCTCGGAATCAACCATTTTGAAATAAATGACGGCGCCGAAGTTATGGTCAGTGGTGCGTCGCTACGTTTCTGATGCAATAACGTGACTGCCTCGTTAAACTGTGCGAAACCTCCACTAATCAGCGGTAAAACCATCAGCCCATCCTCGGTTAGCGCTACTACCCGATTCATGCGTCTGAACAGCTTTGATCCCAGATTATCTTCCAGCATCCGGATTTGCTGACTGATCGCACCGGGAGTCACATTGAGTTCAATCGCAGCCTCGGTAAAACTCAGATGCCTGCCTGCCGCTTCAAACGCCTGTAGAGATTTAAGTGGAGGTAATTTTTTCATATTAGTTTTTCTAAACAATTGGAAAAAATATATCGTTTGTTAAAGCTTAAATCAAGCCATATATTAACCTTCGTTAGCAAATACTTTCAATTTTTAAGTGAGGAATACTACAATGAAACTTTTCCAGTTCGCAGTCGCTTCAATCGTCGATGCCAATACCGGATATGGATATGCGCATAATCTGGACAAAATTGACTATAACGCCGAAATTCAAAATAGCCGTAACATCCGATCTCAATCGATTGCGGTTTTGCTGAGATCTTTTGGGCAGTGGATCGCCGCTTCGGTTGAAGCTTATAAAATTCAACTGCAGCAACGACGAAATCTCAGACGCCTTTATCAGCTCGACGATCATTTGCTCAAGGATATCGGGTTGACAAGCGAAGATCTGAACTCGGTTGCTAGCGGCCGGGTTAGCTTCGATCAACTAAATGCTAAACACCCGCACGATCTGCTAACCGAAGGCAAGCGGGCTGAAGTTCGAACCATTGCAGTCGGTCAAGAATTGCCAGCGGCCAATCAGGACAGTTTTAGTGAAATTAAATGTGCTTAAGTTTTCAGGTTGATATGTGGGGTCGGTTACACAGCCGACCCCGGAGGCGTAACATCCCGAACCCAGGATTCAACCAGGTAGCGAGCGATTGAATCTTTTCTCGGCAAACAAAAGGTGTCGCCACCATCGCCCCACTCACCAAACTCTTTGAGCTGCTCAAGATCAAACCAGCAAGCTTCCTCGATTTCGACTCCATCAACTTTTATTTCCCGGGTTACTGCCAGCGCTCTAAAGCCCAGCATGATCGAAGCCGGAAACGGCCACGGCTGCGACGCCTGATACTCAACCTGCTCGACCCTGATTCCACATTCTTCAAAAACCTCGCGCGCAACGGTTTCTTCCAGACTTTCGAGTGGGTCCACGAATCCTGCCAGCGTCGACATCATTCGATTCGGAAAACGCGAATTTCGAGCCAACAGGCATTTTGGATTTCGGGGATCTGAGCGGTCTTCCACCAGCATAATGACAGCCGGGTCGGTACGTGGGAAATGCAGCCTATCGCAACTTGTACTACTGCATCGGCGCATGTGCCCCCCGTGTTCAAACCGGGTTAACTGTCCGCAGATACCACAAAATTGATGATTCCGGTTCCAGAACGCAAGTCCCCTGGCGTAGGCCAGTAGTCCGGCCTGTTGCGCATCAAGCAGCCAGCCATATTCCCGCAGATCTATAAATTCACCTGACTGCGGTAGAACGGCAAGATTCTCATTGCTCTGCCCGGACAGATCCAGTGCAAACAATGGAATTGACCCGTCGATGCCGAGGAATATAGGGTTATCTGTGGCCAGGCCTTCGAGTTGATCTTGAGACAGTTGAATAACTTCAGGTTGCGCCTCGCGATCAGGCCAGTGCATCAGGCTTTTGTCTTGATGTAAAACATAAACGCGGCATTGCTGCTGCGCCCATTGCTGCAGTAACCAGTCTTTGTTTTTGCGTGATTCGCTGGCCCGGTCGAGCTTCAGTTCGCGGTAAAAGATCTCCAACTACTAACTCAGTTTCGGCATCGAAAAATCAGGTTGATAAACTCATTTGACTAATCAGGCCAATAATCAAGAATTACTCGCCGTTGCCGCCTCGTAGGAGTCGATGGCTTGTTTTAGTTTAGTGTACTCTTTGCATCCTGAGCGACAGATGCCGTCGAGAATTTCAAGTTGCTGAACTGCTTTTTCGAACTGATTTGTTTGCAGGTACAGTTCTCCAAGATACTCGTTGGCACCGATGTGCTTGGGTTCTGAGCGTAATGCCCACTGGTAAAAGGTAAGCGCGTCTTCGAAATTTCCCGATTTGCGATAACTGAAACCAAGCATTGTCATGACGTCCGAATTATCAGGATCACCATCCAGCATGTCGTGTAATTCATTGATCGCTGCTTCGTAATCTTCGACTTCGATCATTGCCAGAACCGGTTCCAGATCAACATCGGACGAGTAATTTCCGCCAATAGCAAGAGCGCCTGTAGATGCGAGCATGAAAGCGATTAACGCGGCAGGCAGCCAGATATAGTGGTTAATTGTTTTCATCAAACATCCCTCAAATGGATTGAAACGATTATATTCCCGTTGCAGCACTAACTCCATTGATTGACCTGTTGAATGCCTCCTGCAGTGGCCGAATGTGACATTTTTACTCTTCAGGACGGTTTTTCAGCCACGAATGTCTCAATTTCATACACGAACCCTTCGCAACCAACAAAACAGGCGTCATCAAGCACTGCAAGGCGTCCCCGGGCCTTACCCTGGAACAGATAGTTCCCGCTTAATGCAATTCGACTATCAGTTGATGACACCTTCCTTTTTCAGTACCTGTAACTGACTTTCATCCAGTCCGAGTAACTGCCCAAGTACCTCTTCATTGGATGACCCGAGATCAGCTCCGGGCCACCGGGTTTCCCCGGGGGTTCGGGAAAGCTTTGGCAATATAGCCGGTATCTTTAATGGCTTGCCGTCAATTTCAACGGTTTCAAACAGGTCACGCTGGTTAAAATGCGGATCTGCCATCATATCTTCGACATTGTAAATCGGCCCTGACGGCACTCTTGCCAGTTCGAGCTGCTGTAACAGAAAATCCGAATTATGTTGCTGACACCATGTTGACAGTGCGTTGTCAATTTCGACTTCATGTTCGACTCGCCCTGGATTGGTCGACAGCCTCTCGTCCTCCGCCAGATGCGGATATCCTGCGGCAACCATCAAACGTTGAAATATCGAGTCGCCGTTACCTCCGATGACTATATATTTACCGTCCGCACATCGATAGGTATTGGTAGGCACAATTCCAGTCACGGTAGTGCCGGAAGGTTCACGCACAACGCCGGCACCATCGAATTCCGGGACCACGGCCTCCATCAGATTAAACATCGACTCGAACAGGGCTACGTCGACTACCTGCCCCTGCCCGCTTTGCTGTTTTTCAAGCAAGGCCATCGTAACTCCGAGTGCCGCATGAATGCCGGATATGCTATCGCCCAGGCTGAGATTTGGTCGAACCGGAGCTTCGCCGGGATGTCCGTTTACGTATCGGAATCCACTAATTCCTTCGCAAACCGATGCGAAACCGGGCTTACTGGCATAAGGTCCCGTTTGTCCATAACCCGATATCCGCGCGTAAATCAGGCCAGGATTACAATTTTTGAATTCATCGGGCCCTAATCCCCAGCTTTCTACTACACCGGGCCTGAAATTTTCGATCACAACATCCGCGTTTTCAATCAGTTGCCTGACCAGTTCAACGCCTCGCTGATTTTTAAGATCAACCGTCACCGATTTCTTGTTACGCGCTAGCGAACGCCACCATAATGAGGTATCGCCACGCATTTCGCGCCAGCGCCTGATTGGATCACCACCATTTGGAGGTTCAATTTTAATCACTTCAGCACCGAAATAGCCGAGCAAACAGCCTGCAAAAGGTCCAGCCAGCAACTGACCCAGCTCAATAACCCGATACCCTGCAAGGGGGCCTGACACATTCATATGGGCTCCAGCATCGCCTGTTTATGCATCGAAATAGTACGCAGGATTGAGTACCGTGACCAGCCAAAAACAGTCTTCTGGCGTTATTACTCGGTCAATGATTCCGCTATACTGGCTCGTTTTTTGATTCCCTGGGAGTCTGTCGACTTAGGTAATCGTAACGAGGGAAGCACAATGCAAACGCCCGAAACGCCCGATCAACTGGTTTCAGTACGCAATGTATTTGGGTTCGACAGCCAGTTACAGGTACATGCCTTTGCTGAGCCCAGCGACATGGTGCCTGAGCTGGATTCGGGATATCACTTCAATCCCGAAGTGACACTGGCAATTCTGGCCGGATTTGAGCATAACCGGCGGGTGATGCTGCAGGGGTTGCACGGTACCGGAAAATCGACCCATATCGAGCAAATTGCTGCTCGACTGAACTGGCCCTGTATGCGGGTAAATCTCGATGGCCATATCAGCCGACTCGATCTTGTAGGCAAGGACAGCATTGTAATTCGTGATAATCGCCAAATCACCGAATTCCAGGAAGGCATCGTGCCCTGGTCGTTGCAGCGTCCGATTGCATTGATTTTTGATGAATACGATGCCGGTCGCCCCGATGTAATGTTCGTCATCCATCGCCTGCTTGAGCGTGACGGCAAGTTCACCCTGATCGATCAAAATCGGGTATTGACACCGCATCGCAGTTTCCGCCTGTTTGCTACCGCCAATACGGTCGGGCTTGGTAACAGCAATGGCCTTTATCATGGCACCCAGTTACTCAATCACGGACAGATCGACCGCTGGAACATTGTCGCGACGCTGAATTATCTGTCCAGTGACGAGGAAATGGCGATAGTTCAGGCCCGGGTTGAAGCATTCAGGCTGGAAAGTTACCACGAGTTACTGAAATCGATGATTGCGATGGCAAGCATGACGCGTGAAGGTTTTGTAGTCGGCGATCTATCAACTTTGATGTCACCGCGCACGGTAATCTCCTGGGCCGAGAATACCCTGATTTTTGACGATCACCTGCTTGCCTTCAAACTGTCATTCCTGAACAAATGTGAAGAAGATGAGCACCCGGTGATTGCTGAGTATTTTCAACGCTGCTTTAACCAGGAGCTCGACGATTCCTACCTGCACCTGCTTCAAAAACGAAATGAGTAACACCAGAAATGTGGGCTAACTCACCCAGTCACAAACAGCAACAACAGGTCAGCGAGCTTTGTGGCGCATCTATTCGAGCCTTAACCGGCAACGGCGGATTGCGCCACCGCGGGCGATCTTTGTTCCTCGACGGTAAAAGAATCAATACGGGTGCCCCGCACAGCAATCCGGACCCGATACTGGACAGCTTTCACTCCCATCGAGGCGCGGCTGACGGAATTGCGCTGCGCCTGCTTCACAGCGACGCCAAATTGCACCGGCAAATGGCGCCTGAAACGCCATTGGCAAGGCTCATATTCGATCTGCTCGAACAGTTACGTGTGGAGACGCTGGTAGCTGACGAACATCCCGGCATCCGGGCGAATCTCTATCATCGTTTTTGCGAATGGTCGCGACGATTCCATAACGAAGGTCACAGCGATGGGGAAATCGGGATTCTGTTCTACACCATTGCTCAAATTGCCTGGTCTCGATTAAGCGGAAACCCGACCCTGAAAGAAAGCGACGATTTGATCGAAGTTACCCGCGCACAGATTACACCGGTAATCGGACACGCTTTACTTCATTTGAAAAAGTCGCGCCATCACCAGGCCGCATTTGCGCAACATGCGCTAGAAATTGCGACCATTCTCGACCATTCATTGACCAGGCTGATGCAATCGTCAAATAGCGACAACCGGATTGACAACGAAAAGGAACTCGCCCGTATTGCGCTTTCCATCGATGACTCGCAAGAGACTGAAGATTCGAACATTGCCACGGTTGTGAGCGGCAGCAGTAAAGTACCTAAACAACATTTGCAGCAGTACCGGGTATTCAATCGCCAGTTTGATCGCGTCATATCCGCAGCATCACAGGTAAGAGAGACCGAATTGCGAGAGTTTCGTGAAAAACTGGACGCGATGGTGTTTCATCAGGGTATTAACGTCCCCAGATTGGCACGTCAGATATCACATTTACTCGCAACGGCGCGCCGTGATAGCTGGCTTTTCGGTGAAGAAGAGGGTCTTATCGATGGCCGACGCCTGGCTCAGCTTGTCGCAAGCCCGAGTGAACGCCGCATATTTCAAAAAAATCAGTATCGTTACAAAAATGATTGTCTGGTCACCTTCCTGATCGATTGCTCCGGCTCGATGAAACAGTCAATCGACTATATTTCGATGCTGGTCGATATTTTCAGTCGGGCAATGGACCAGTCTCAAATCGCATCTGAAATTCTGGGATTTACTACCGGCAACTGGAATGGTGGCCGGGCGTATCAGAGCTGGCTTGCCGAGGACCGCCCGGCGCACCCGGGTCGCCTCAACGAAAGCTGTCATCTCATTTTCAAACCGGCATCCAGTCGCTGGCGCCGTGCC
>QIJI01000402.1 GCA_003231795.1 Gammaproteobacteria bacterium | reverse complement strand
TTCGGTTTCACCAGTTGCCCACTGTAGCTCGGCTTGCGCCCGGCGCTCACTTCGATCGTGGGAGGTGGCCATGTGACTTCACCCTGATGCACCACGGTGGCTCCACGAATCACATCGTCTTCCATATCAACTTCAATGACGCCATCGTTATTGGCACACATTTCCATGATCAGATTGTAGATGTTGGTTGCGTAAAGCTGACTCGACTGGGCCGCCAGCCGGCTCGCCAAATCGGTATAGCCGACAATATGTACGCCGTGTTTGTTGATCACTTTACCCGGAACCGTGACTTCACAGTTCCCGCCCTGTTCGGCTGCCAGATCAACAATGACACTGCCATCACGCATGCTTTTCACCATATCCCGGGTAATCAGCTTGGGAGCCGGTTTACCGGGAATCAACGCAGTAGTGACAATGATATCCACTTCTTTCGCCTGTTCAGCAAACAACGCCATTTCCGCTGCAATAAACTCTTCGCTCATCACCTTGGCATAACCGCCGCTACCACTGCCGTCTTCTTCGAAATCCAGTTCCAGGAACTCGGCATCCATACTCTGAATTTGATCCTTAACCTCGGGCCGGGTATCGAAGGCCCGCACGATGGCCCCTAGCGATTTGGCGGTACCGATTGCGGCGAGCCCGGCTACGCCGGCCCCAATGACCAGCACCTTTGCCGGTGGCACTTTGCCAGCCGCGGTAATCTGCCCGGAAAAGAAACGACCGAACTGATTCGAGGCTTCGATAATAGCGCGGTAACCGGCAATGTTGGCCATTGAACTGAGCGCATCGAGTTTTTGCGCCCGTGAAATACGTGGAATACTGTCCATCGCAAGAGCAGTGGCATTTTTGTTCGCAATTTGCAGCAGTAACTCCTTGTTCTGCGCCGGCCAGATGAAACAGATCAAATGCGCACCCGGCGGCATCAACTCGGTTTCATTCTGCTGCAATTCTTCGTTGTATTCGGGGGGGCGCACCTTGATGATCAATTCACCTGCAGCCCAGGTCGACTCGGCATCACGCGCAATGTCCGCCCCGGCCTTGCGAAAAGCTTCATCGCTGAAGCTTGCAGCGATGCCAGCACCTGATTCCACCGTGACTTCGAATCCGGCGACAATCAGCTTTTCAATGACCTCGGGCGATGCAGCAACACGCTTCTCACCGGTATGAATTTCTGCAGGAACGGCTATTCTCATGGACACCTCCACTTTATGTGGGCATTATTCTGCACCAAAGATCGGCCACGGCCTATCAATACTTCATATAGCCTTATGCAATTCTTCAATTCAATCATCGACAAGGCTCGCGCCAGACAACAGACCATCGTTCTGGCGGAAGGCGAGGACCTTCGCATTATTGAAGCTGCAAGTCGTGCCACCCGCGACGGGATAGCCAAATGCACCTTGATAGGGAATCAAACGACAATCCAGCAGCAGGCAAGGAAAGCCAATATCGATCTGACCGATATTCGCATCGAAGACCCGTTGCAATCAGAGTATTTTGAGTCATCTAGCCAGCAACTCTGGCAATTGCGCAAGCACAAGGGCATGACGCTGAAACAGGCGCAGCAACAGGCGCAGGACCCGCTTTGTTTTGCCGATCTGATGCTACGCAGCAACCTGGCCGATGGCTCGATAGCTGGTGCCCGGTACACCACTGGCGAGCGCGTCCGTTCTGCACTGCAAATTGTTGGCGTCGCACCCGGATTCAATTCGGTATCCAGTTTCTTCCTGATGATTTTCGAAAACCGCGATACAGGCGAAGCGGGAAAGGCGATGATTTTTTCCGATTGCGGACTGATTATCGATCCGGATGCGGAACAGTTGGCAGAAATTGCGGTCGCGGCGGCTCAATCCGGGCGTCAATTGCTCGGTGAAGAACCGCGCGTGGCGATGCTGTCGTTTTCGACCGATGGCAGCGCCAGCCATCCCTTCGTAGACAAAGTTAGCAAAGCAACCCAATTAGCTCGCCGGCAAATGCCGAATGTTGCCATCGATGGTGAAATTCAGCTCGATGCCGCCATTGTTCCCGCAATAGCCGTGCAGAAAATGCCCGCTTCAAAGGTAAACGGGACTGCCAATGTACTAATTTTTCCGAATCTTGAAGCCGGTAACATCGGCTACAAGCTGACGCAGCGCTTCGGTGGCGCCACTGCTATCGGCCCGATATTGCAGGGGCTCAATCGCCCGGCAAATGATTTATCACGTGGTTGCAACGTCGATGATGTCTATTACCTGATCGCAATGACCGCACTGCAGTCACTGGGTTAGAGCAACCCTCTCTACTACTTCGCGCCGAGCAGTTTTTTAACCTGGTCGCGTACTTCAAGCATGCTTTGCAGTCGCGCCAGGGGATCTACCGCCATCATTTTTACGATTAAAGCAGAGACATCGGCAGAAACCGACTGGTTGAGTTTGATGACCGGTGGCGCGCTACCTTCCCGATGTTGCGCCAGCACTTCCAGCGGACGACCGCTATAGGGCAACTGCCCACTGAACATATAGTAGGCAAGCACACCAAGCGAATATATATCACAACGTTGGTCCGAATCTTTACCATCGGCCCGCTCGGGAGCGAGGTAAGCAGGACTGCCGATAATCGAGCCCTGTTGAGTCAGGGTTGATTCAGCAGAAGCCCCGGCCGAAGCGATTCCGAAATCCACAATCTTGACATGACCCTTGTCATCGATCAGCACGTTGCTAGGCTTGAGATCACGATGTATCACTCCTTGTTCGTGCGCCGCTGCCATACCACTACTGATCTGATACAGGATCTTGAGGCCGTCACGGCTTTCAAAAATTTTGTCCTCGTCGAGAATGACTTCAAGCCCCCGACTCTTAAAAAACTCCATTGAAATGGCACAAATTCCGTCCTTCAGCAATAAATCGTGCACCCGAATGACATTTCGGTGACTGATTTTTCGGGCGTATTTGACCTCGCGTTTGAATCGTTCGGTAGATTGCTTGTCGATGGTCAGTTCGGGCAGCATGAATTTCAGGATCAATGTTTCGTCCACCATGTCATCTTCGACCAGCAAAACGCGCCCCATTGCGCCGCGACCAATCTCCTTTTTGATGTGATAGCGATCCATCCAGATCTCGCCCGCGACTAACTTGTCCAACTGCGAGGCCTTGGCTTGGGGGCGCTGATTTCCCACACCACCAATAACCGGGATATCTACGGCACCGGCACGGGTGTTCGAGTCGTCGTCAATCTGAATATCGGGTAATCCGAAATCTTTGGTAATCTGTGAAATCAGTTGTTTTCCATAATCCCTGAGCTCGGTGGTAAGACCCGGCAGGTTCCATAAAATATTATCGCGCACGCTAGCGGCATGCTTTTGCGTCGTCACCGCTTCGATGGTCTCGAGGCCGGCCCGCTGAACGTTCGCCTGTTCATGCTTGAGCGCGCTGAATGCGATTTCCAGCCCCTTGCCGAAACCCAGCTGTTTAACCGCGCGTAACACCAGCACCGTGTCATCGGGCCATTTATCGGCGATGTTTTTCAGAATCGAGATTGCACTTCGATTCGCTGACCTGGCAAGCGACTGAATCGCCCTTTCCCGTACCTGCCAGTTATCGCTAAGCGCAAACTCCTCGATTTTTTGAAGGTCCTTGTCGCCGAGTAGATTGATCACCATTTGCTGTGCAGTATTGCGAATGAAATCCTGTTCATGACCGCACAATTGACGCGCGACATCTGACAGTTTTTCATTTGCGAACTTCTGTATACAGGCTACCGACTGTTGTTGACTCCAGTCATCTTCGAGCTCCAACCGCTTTAAAAACTTCTCCAGATTATCGACATCACTGTGTTCAGCCACAATTCGGGCGAAGAATTGATTTAGTTCATCAGACTTCGAAGTCAGATGGGCGGAAAGATGGGGTACCAGGTCGGCATCAGCTTGTTTACCAATGATGTCAAGCGCCAGTTTGAGCTCGACCCCTGACATGGCTTCCACTTTCGGCAACAGTATGGAAGCATCAAAACTGATTTCCATACGATCGAGTGTTTTCAAGGATTCGAGAATAACAACCTTGTTTGAATCGTCCAGAAAACGCGACACCAGCAACGGAACCTTTGCTTCGCTTACCGTGCCCAGGTAGTTCAACAGGGTAATTTTGAACACCGGATTTTCAATCTTGTCGACTTGCAAACTCAGTTTCGATAAATCGACGGGTTTAGTGCAACCTTCGGCGAGCTTCAACAGGTCAACAGCAAAGGACGAATCCAGTCGAATCGCATTGTTGATGATATCTTCGGGTTTTAATAAATGTTTTTGCGAACTGAGTACATCAATAATTTCAGCCAGTGCTGCATCGGGTTGGTGCAGACGCTGAAATAATTTGGTCGCATCAACCGAAGTGGTATGTGACAAAATGTCGCTCGCGGCTACCCGAAACACGGTTTCATCATGCGATAAAACGTCGAGGAAATATTCTTCCGAAAACCCTTCCACCGAATCGCGACAGATATTTTTCAGTGCTTCCCTATGCGGATCACTTACCTGGGTAATAGTTTCCAGTATTTTGTCCAGGTTCTCATTGACCGACTGGCTGATTTTTTCGGCCAAACCCACACCCTTGGGGCTTCCCGGATCCTGACACTCGAGAAATTGGCTTAGCGTTCTGCTGAAAAATATATTGCCCAGTTTTGCCATATGATACAGAAATGCTCGTAGGCCGAATCAGACTCGGCTGGTTTCGCTGAAATAGTTAAGATAATCAACTGAGTATAGATGACTATTTACAAACAACATCTACTAAAAACCAGCATCCCCGGGGTATGAACGCACACCGAGAAAAGCGCGCAAGTGAAACTGACCTTGCGCCGGTACATACCTCAATTCGGGAGAAACCGGGCAGGCATAACGGGCAACACAACCGGTCGCATGGCATTCGGCATCGAGTGTTTTACGCAGGAAGGCAGCGCAGCTATCGACATCGTAATTGTGCCCGTCAAATGCATCCACCGGGCACCGGTGAAGACAGGGTTTGGCTTCGCATTGTAGGCAGGGTGACTCAACCTCGGGCAGGGATTCATAGTCAAAACTTTCACCCAGTAACGCAAATCTATACGAATGCCAGAGACCGTGTTGTGGGTGCATCATGACCCCGAGAGGGGATTGCATCAGAGATTCGGCACGTTGTGCCCATCGTTGAAACGGGTAGTAGGGGGGTCCTTCAAATGGGTATATCGGAGTTAGCGCAAACTGTGCGGCTATATCACCTGCAATCCTGCGGCTCCAGCGGTCGAGCGGATCGGGAACGCCATCGCCAAATTCCGCTGACTGGTTGAACCGATCCCAGTAACTCGAGCCGACATTACCCACCAGGGCGATTGAATATTGTTCTCCGGGAAAACCGTATTGATCGACTTCTTCAGCAGTAACCCGCGTTACCCCACGCAGAAACAATCCATGTTGCGCAAGCTGCTGCGCCAGGTTCACGCAGCGTTATCCGGGCGCCAGTCACAAGCCGGTCCAATCGCGGTTGCGATTACGGTTGATTCCAGAAACAGCTCGCCATCAATATCGTCCTGCACGTGAATATCATCATATTTTAGCGTTACTGTTGGATTGATCGCTCCCGCATCCAGTGCTTTTTGCTGCGCCAGCTTTGAAACAATTTCCCGCGCCTGCTGTTTTGCAGCGTCTATGGATTCAAACTGTTGCGGTTGATCGTCGTGGAAAAGGCAGAAGATCCCGTGTTGTGGCTGGGTGACAGTGACCTGGGCGCGTTGAATGACGCTACCCATGACCGCGCCAAATGCGTTGGCAACATCGGCGTGTTGCGGTAAATGCAGCCCTATGTGCATACTATCGGCGACATCCTGATAGTAGCTCGCGGCCGGTGCGCCAACTGCGACGATCGGGTAGTCGCTGGCAAAATCGAGGTTAAACAAGGGTTTACGTCCCTGCCCCGGGTGCGATCCAACCACCATGCGGGTAATGGTATCGACGATGCCGCTGTTCTTGCCGTTTTTGGAGACCAGTCCGAACTCATTCAATCCGACTTCAACCAGCAGACGACGAATGGATTCGTTGACCAGTTGATAAACCTGTTTGCAGGCAGATTCCACATCATCGCTATCCCATTTGCCAAATCCGTATAGAAAACGCATCTGTCGCATCCAGATTCGCGCTGACAATTCGGCTGCCTTCTTATCCCAATGAGAATTGATACCCAGTACATGCACCGCATCAGACGGCGTGAAGCCACTGTAAATGGCGAGCCCCAGGCGTTTCAGTTTGGCCAGCGCACGTGCATAACTGCGGTTTTCCTGAACAATGGCATCGAGCTCGATCGGCCGGTCACTGAGCGATTCCCAGGCTTCCATTTCAACATCGTTTAGCTGTCCCAACAGTGCCTGATTATTGTCAAGCCGCATTACAAACCGGTTACTGCGCGCGTTCACCATCCCTTCCAACTGGAGTTCAAGTCTGGGAATAATTTCCGGATACAGATGCCCCAGCAGGCTCGTTGGAATCACCCGACGCGGCCCTATCGACAAACCCTTATGGCCGCCGAAACGGACTTCACTGTCACCGCCCAGCCCGATCGAGTTGACGCGTACCGCTTCGACCATCGGTTGCCAGTCACCAATGGTGGCACCATCGGCGCATAACTGCGGCTGCCCATCGCTGACAATTGCTATATCGGTTGTGGTACCGCCCATGTCTGCAATGATGGCATTGTCCAGCCCTGATAACTGGCAGGCACCGATAACGCTGGCCGCGGGGCCGGATAATACGGTTCCAATGGGCTTTTCGATTATATTTTCAAGGCCCGCCAGGGAACCATCACCCTTGACCATCATTAGAGGTGCATTAATATCATGGCGTTTGAGAATTTTCTGTACCGAGCCGATCAGTTCCTTAATCGGTGGCACCATACGCGCGTTGAGCGCGGCGGTTAACGCACGTCGCGGTGCACCGAGACTCGATGCCAGTTCGTGACCGCATATCACCGGCATCTCAGTCATCTCCATTACCATTTTTTTGACGCGATGCTCGTGCGAGGAATTGCGGGTTCCGAACATGCTCGATATGGCAAAGGCTGAAACTTGATCCTTTAATTTTTTGATCGCATCGCGGACTGCATCTTCGTCAAGCGCTTCGCGTTCCTGACCGACCGCATCGTAGCCACCGGCAAGCCTGACCACCATTTGTGCCGGCAGAATTTCGAGCAGACCACTTTGCTTGACCTGTTCGGCGTTGTAACCAGGCAGTAGCACACCAACCGGAGCACCCAGATCTTCAACCACTGAATTGGTGGTCAGGGTGGTTGATAACGAAACCATGTTCACCTGCGCCAATGAAGCTTCGGGAAGCTTTGCAACAACGTCACCAATGCCGAGACTCAAATCAAAACGTGTAGTCAGACTTTTCTCGGCATTTACAATTGCCTTATTATCGTCGACCAGCACCGCGTCGGTAAATGTACCCCCGGTGTCGATCCCCAAACGAAGTGACATGAATAGCTCCCGTATTTATATATACCACTTTTATACGCACTGTATATATTCGAAATGAAGCCGGGGTTGCTATACACACGACTGCTTATTACGGATTTGCGACACCCGTACTGCAATTTGTACAATAGCCATATTTGACCGAATGCA
>QIJI01000401.1 GCA_003231795.1 Gammaproteobacteria bacterium | reverse complement strand
GAGGCCGGCGTGCAATCCGGATAGCCGATAACGGGGTAGCTGGCGATATCGGTTGGTCGAATGGTGGTACTGGGCACGTTTGCGAGACCATCGTTCTATCACCACCAGGGTAAAAACAAAAAATAGCAGTAATGATGCCAGCTTGGCGGCTGCCGCACTGTCACCGAGACCAAACCAGGTTCGGAAAATTCCGGTGGTGAATACACTCAGCCCAAAAAACGAAACCGTTCCATAATCAGCCAGAGTTTCCATCAACACCAGTGACAGGCCAGCAACGATCGCTGGGCGAGCCAGCGGTAGCGCAACCCGATAAAAACTGGACCAGACCGAACAGCCAAGGGTTCGGCTTACCTCCAGCACACATACCGATTGTTCCAGAAAGGCGGCCCGTGCAAGCAGGTAAATGTACGGATACAACACTAGCGATAACATGGTTATCGCGCCACCGAGCGATCGGATTTCCGGAAAATAGTAATCGCCGTAACCCCAGCCCGTGGTCTCCCGGATCCAGCCTTGAACCGGGCCGGCAAAATCAAACATACCGGTGTAGGTATACGCAATAATGTAGCCGGGAAAAGCCATCGGTAACAATAGCGCCCAGCTAAATATCCTTTTACCCGGGAATTCACAAACACTGGTTAGCCAGGCACAACTCACTCCAATCAGCAATGTACCCAGGCCCACGCCCGACATGAGTAAGGCCGAATTCAAAAGATACTCGGCCAGTACCGTGTCTAGTAAATGTTGCCAGGTTTCATTTGAAGGATGAATAATGAAACGAGCAATGGTGAATATCGGTATGCTGAACAGTAGTGCCAGCAATAAAATGCCGGGTTTCCAGCATTGCTGTAAAAAATGATATCGGGTTGGTGCTGCAAACAATGAATTTTATCTCGAATCAATTTCTAACGGGTCATCACCGCAGAACAGTCCCTGGTGGTCGAACAATTAAGGATTGATGGATGCAGAGTGCCCGCTAAAATAAATGGTTCGTTCAACACTTTCAGCGCTAAACTGATCAGGCAGCGGAAAACCCTGACTGGCGAACTAAAAACCGGATTTTAGTCAATAAGCCACTAAACGTAAATAATAATTATTCTCATTTAGAATAGTATTTAACAAAAGTCAACTATGCACGAAACAGAACCACTTCTACAGTCAATCAATCCCCAATGGCAACCGATCAGGACGTATCTTGAATCAGAGCGCTTAGAAGTCGCTGATCGTGAAAAAATTGAACGCCTGGTGATTGCAAGTCAGTACGCGCTTGGCCAACTGCAGAACTCGCCCGAACAGATTAAAACTTTACTACAGCTAGATCAGTTTTCGCTCTGTGAGTCTATTGTTGATACCGCAAGCACGGAAAAAATTGATCTGCAGCTAGCTCGTCAGAAGCTCAGACATTATCGCCATCGCAAGTTAGTGGAAATCATTTACCTCGATGTCGTCAGGCAGATTTCGTTACAACAGACGCTGCGGCATTTAAGCGACCTCGCTGATCAGATAATCAACTGCGCCGTGCAACTGGCCAGTCATCAATTATCGGGAAAACACGGACAACCCCATAACGAACAAGGTGAAGTGATTAACCTGAATGTGATCGCAATGGGCAAACTCGGGGGACGTGAACTCAATTTTTCTTCCGACGTCGACCTGATCTGCTGTTATGAGAGTGATGGTGAATTGACCGGCTACGGTCAACTCAGTTATCAGGAATTCTTTAGCCGCCAGGTGCGACTCATGAGCCAGCTGTTAAGTGACAGTACCGCCGACGGATTTGTGTACCGGGTAGACTTGCGTCTGCGACCCTGGGGAGATTCCGGGCCGTCGGTACTGAGTCATAGCGCGCTCGAACATTATTACCAGCTTCATGGCCGCGAATGGGAGCAGTACGCCATGGTCAAGGCCCGGGTAATTAGTGGTAGCCAGCATGAACGCCAGCAGCTGGCTTCAATTCTGACTCCCTTTGTTTATCGAAAATATCACGACTACCGGGTTTTTGAAGGCCTGGCGGCGCTCAAAGACAAGATCGATGTGCAGGCCAGATCACGCAACATGCGGGTCAATATCAAAGTTGGACCGGGCGGTATCAGGGAAATAGAATTCTTTGTACAGGCCTTTCAGATTCTGAAGGGAGGGCGAAATCACCAATTGCAAAGCAGCGAAATATTCAACAGCCTGGAAGCTCTGCAGCAACAGAAAATAGTTGATACCTCAACGATTGACAAGCTTCGGGATGCCTATAAATTTTTGCGCATGCTTGAAAATCGAATTCAAATGTTCGACGACCAGCAAACCCATGATTTGCCGGAAAATCCAATACAACAATCGCGTATCGTTTTTGCCATGCAAGCACAAAACTGGGGTGAATTAGTTGAACAACTTGACTACCACCGGGAGCAGGTCAGCTTCTGCTTTACCGAGCTTTTTCGACATCAACCGGAAAAACGTTCCGCTGAGATTATCGATGACAGTTTTTCAGACGATGACGGTGACAATCATCAATGGAAATTTATATTGGATTCAGGTATCGAAACAGCCGACGAGGTTAATTCACAGTTCAACGAATTTCTGAAATCAAAAGCCTGGCGATACATGTCCTCTCGTGCCAGGCAACGTTTCAATGCGCTGATGCCCGAGTTGATCGATACTATCGGGAATAGCGGCGACGTGCTCACACTCTTCTCTCGATTTATGCGCCTGTTTGCGTCGATTGCCGGCCGTAGTGTGTATTTTGAGTTACTGTTCCAGAACCCGGGGCTACTGTTAAAGCTTAGCTCGCTGTTCGAGCGAAGCGGCTGGATTGCCGAAGAAGTTTCGCAGTATCCAATGTTGCTGGAAAACCTGATTCATCCAGGGGAGGAAAATCGCTTCGATGGGGATATTTTGCTGCAACGTCTGACAATGCAACTCGAAAATGTGAGCGGCGATGTCGAGCTGGAGCTCGATACGCTACGCCTGTTCAAACGCGAACAGACGCTGGTCATCGCAACTGCAGAACTGGCGCAGGAAATCGATGCGGTCGAAGTCGGACGCTATCTATGCGAACTGGCCGAAGTTGTGCTTGAAGCGGTTTACCGCCTTGCAAGTTATGCCCTGCAGGCGCAATACGGAATTCCCCAATGCATTGACCAGGGAGTCTTGCGCGAAGCACAGTTCGCCATTATCGGCTATGGCAAACTCGGTGGAAACGAACTGCATTACCAGTCAGACCTGGATTTAATCTTCCTGCACGATTCCTGCGGCGAACAGCAATCTACAAACGGCGTAAAATCTATCGAAAACTCGGTATTTTTTGCCCGCCTCGCGCAAAAAATAATTTCCATGACCAGTGTTTTAACCGCATCGGGAAAGCTTTACCAAATCGATTCAAGGTTACGCCCGGAAGGCAGTTCCGGATTGCTCGTCTCGTCAACCCGGGCTTACCTGAGGTATCAACTGGATAATGCATGGACCTGGGAACATCAGGCTCTGGTACGGGCCAGACAGGTAGCAGGTCATCCATCGATTGAAACAGTATTTGCCGACATTCGCGATCAGATACTCCGCTTGAAGCGTGACCCGATACAATTACGCCAGGATATATCTGAAATGCGTGGCCGAATATACCACAACAAAAATCCTTCCGAAGGCGAGCGAAAGGATATTAAACACTCACGTGGCGGTATGATCGATATCGAGTTTCTAGTCCAGTACTGGGTTCTGCTGTCGGCAAATAGTATTGGCTCAGGCCGATTAAATTCTGATAATATTGGCCTGCTGAAGGCGTTATCTCAGTTAAATCTGATCACCCATTCACAAGCGCAACTAGTTGATATTTATCAGGATTATCACCGCCTGCTGCACGAGTCCGTGCTGCAGAACGAATCCGCCGAGATAAATGCCGAACTGGTGGCGACACAAATGGCTCATGTTACAACCTGCTGGAACGAATGTTTCAGCCTGGAGAATTGAAAATGTCGATGTCCGACCGCGACGGTCTAATATGGTATGACGGGGTAATGGTGCCCTGGCGCGAGGCAACCACGCATGTCTTGACGCATACCTTGCACTATGGAATGGGTTGCTTCGAAGGCGTTCGCGCTTATCACGCCGATCAGGGCACCGCGATCTTTGCCCTCGAAGCGCATACCCGGCGCCTGCTCGATTCCTGCAAGGTGCTCGGTATGGATATCAGGTTCGATCAACAGCAACTGATGGATGCACAAATTGCGGCGGTGCGCGATAACAACCTCGATAGCGCCTATATCCGCCCGATGGTTTTTTATGGCTCGGAGGGCATGGGATTGCGTGCCGACAATCTCAGCGTCCATTGCATCGTTGCCGCCTGGGAATGGGGTTCGTATCTCGGCCAGGAAGGGCTGGAAAAAGGAATACGGATCAAGACTTCGTCTTATACACGTCATCATCCAAACATAGCCATGACCAAGGCAAAGGCCAATGGCCAGTATATTAATTCAATGCTTGCTCTTGGAGAGGCCCTTAAAGATGGTTATGACGAGGCACTGCTGCTGGACCCTGAAGGTTATGTGGCCGAAGGCAGCGGCGAAAATATTTTCATGATACGTGATGGCGTCATTTATACCCCTGAAGCGACTTCGGCGTTAAATGGTATTACCCGTAAAACCATATTCAAGTTAGCCGCCGATAATGACCTCGAAGTTATCGAAAAGCGCCTGACCCGTGACGAAATTTATATTGCCGACGAAGCGTTTTTCACCGGCACCGCGGCTGAGGTTACTCCGATCGCGGAACTCGACAATCGCCCAGTTGGCAGCGGATCTCGAGGTCCGATTACTGAACGCCTACAGTCCGATTATTTTGATCTGGTTCATGGTCGTAATGACAGGTACCATGATTTACTCACTTATGTATAAACATTCTTATGGTTAATCCAGACACTGCAGCCAGTCAATCCAGCTACAACACACCAAACGCAAAAACTACGATTGAAGTGAAATCCGATGATTTACCGATTCACTGTCCGCTACCCGAATCCAGCCTGTGGAATTCACACCCGCGCGTCTATATTCCGGTAAAAGAAAATGACGGCGAAGCAAAGTGTCCTTACTGCGGAACGATGTTCAAGTTGCTGTAATTAACTTCGGCACTAATAAAAAAAGGGGAACAATATTCCCCTTTTTCTAAACGCCTGTCTAATCCACGTGGATTACACTGCGGCGGCCTCTTCCTCAGTCACTGCTTTCATGCTCAGACGAATTCGACCCTGTCGATCCACTTCGAGCACTTTAACCTTTACCACGTCACCTTCTGATAACTTGTCGGTCACATTCTCTACGCGTTCATCTGAAATCTGCGAAATATGTACCAGCCCGTCTTTGCCCGGCAGAATATTAACAAAAGCACCAAAGTCCATAATTTTCGCGACCTTGCCTTCGTAGATAATGCCCACTTCGACATCGGCGGTTACCTGCTCGACTCGACGCCGTGCCTCATCACCTGCTGATTTTTCAACGGATGCGATTTTAACCATGCCATCATCATCAATTTCGATGGTTGCACCGGTTTCTTCGGTAATCGCACGAATCGTCGATCCGCCCTTTCCGATGACATCGCGTATTTTTTCCGGGTTAATCTTGAAAGTGATCAAACGCGGTGCGTACTCAGACATCTCGGAGCGACTCTCGCCAAGAACCTTAGCCATCTCGCCAAGAATGAACATACGACCCACTTTAGCCTGGTCCAGCGCCTGTTGCATGATTTCGGTAGTAATACCATCAATTTTGATGTCCATTTGTAGCGCGGTCACGCCTTCAGTGGACCCCGCGACTTTGAAATCCATATCGCCCAGATGATCCTCGTCACCGAGAATATCGGATAGTACGGCGAAATCGTCACCTTCCTTGATCAATCCCATGGCAATACCGGCTACCGGCGCTGCCAGCGGCACACCAGCATCCATTAATGCCAGACTGGCACCACAAACACTGGCCATGGAAGATGATCCATTTGATTCGGTAATTTCAGAAACGATGCGAATGACATAAGGAAAGTCATCCAGGTGGGGCATAACGGCCTGAACGCCACGTTTGGCCAGTTTACCGTGTCCGATTTCGCGTCGCTTCGGGGTTCCAACACGTCCGGTTTCACCGACACTGGAGGGTGGAAAATTGTAATGCATCATGAAATTTTCTTTGCGCGTGCCTTCGATAGCATCGATTAACTGTGCATCGCGACCGGTTCCCAGAGTGGTTACTACCAGTGCCTGGGTTTCACCTCTGGTGAACAGCGCCGAGCCATGGGCACGAGGTAAGACGCCGGTACGAACAGTGATGGGACGCACGGTTTCGGTATCACGCCCATCAATGCGCTTTTCACCGGCAATGATGCGACCCCGTACGATAGATTTTTCCAGTTTGCTAACCGCACCACGAACATCTTCTTCACTGGTAGAATCATCCACCAGGGCCCCGACGATCTCACTACGAATTTCTCCCAGACGATTTTGCCGATCTAGCTTGTTGGCGATTGTGTAAGCTTCGGTAATCGATGACTCGCCTTCTGTAGCGACTTTTCCAGCCAGGCTTGCATCGCTTTGTGGCGCTTGCCAGTCCCAGGTTTCAGTGCCAACTTCGGCAGCCAGTTCTTCGATCGCCTGGATTGCACTCTGCATTTGCTCGTGACCGAAAACCACCGATCCCAACATGACCGATTCCGACAGGCAATTGGCTTCGGATTCAACCATTAATACGGCGTTTTTAGTACCGGCAACAACCAGGTCGAGATCTGACTCTTCCAGTTGGCTACGGGTTGGATTCAACACATATTCGCCATTCATATATCCTACACGAGCTGCGCCGATCGGTCCGCTAAACGGGATACCGGAGATGGCGAGCGCGGCAGAAGTACCTAACAGAGCGGCAATATCGGGGTCAACTTCAGGATTCATCGAAACTACGTTAATGACGACTTGTACTTCGTTCATGAATCCTTTGGGGAAAAGCGGGCGGATGGGGCGGTCAATCAGGCGGCAGGTCAGGGTTTCTTTCTCACTCGGGCGACCTTCGCGCTTGAAGAATCCTCCCGGGATGCGACCTGCGGCATAAGTCTTTTCCTGGTAATCGACCGTTAAAGGAAAAAATGGTCGGCCCGGATCAGCCGTTTTGGCACCTACTACCGTAACCATTACCACGGTATCAGCTATATTGACAAATACTGCACCGCTAGCCTGGCGCGCTATTTCACCTGTTTCCATCGTGACTTCATGATCGCCGTACTGGAATGTCTTTTTAATTGGGTTCACTTTTATCTCACTTTATTTAACGACGCAATCCGAGTCTCGCGATCAGGTCTTTATATCGTTGCTGGTTTTTAGATTTCAGATAATCCAGCAAATTACGTCGCTGGTTGACCATCTTTAACAACCCGCGGCGCGAGTGATGATCATGAATGTGTTGTTTGAAGTGCTCAGTCAAATGACCGATCTGATGCGATAACAGCGCAACCTGGACTTCGGGAGACCCGGTGTCCCCGTCGCCTTGCTGGAATTCAGCAACTACTGCAGCTTTCTGTACAGCTGACATTGCCATGTATGAAACCTCTGTGGGCCCGAAAAAGGCAGGTATTCTACCTATCTGGGAAGGTGGTAACAAGAACTTT
>QIJI01000193.1 GCA_003231795.1 Gammaproteobacteria bacterium | reverse complement strand
CCCTTCAGCCAAAGCGAAATCGAACTGGTGAATTCGCTCGCCGAAAAGCTGTCCGGTCTGCTCGACTCAAATTATTAGGTCGATACTGCTAGCTCGCATTTCTCACCAGCCTTCTACTGCGACAGCGCAATGTCGCACCCTGCATGACTTTAGCTCGGTCAGAGCGCTCGACATAGTGTCGACTATGCCAGCACACTCTTCGGTCGCGAAAGTCAAGCAGGGCACAGCCTTTCGCCGTCTCGGCAATTGCTCCTGCATTGCTCTAATACTGCACATCCATGTGCATATCGCTACGAACGCTGGTGAGATATGAGGGCTAGCCATTGAATATTTACGTTACGGGCGAAAGAAAACGGAGCCCGAAGACTCCGTTTCAATTATCAACGTAAACGGGTGCTACAGCCCGAGTACGCGATTACGCTGCGCTACGTAGGCCTGATCCGAAATCTTGGCCCAGGCTCCCACTTCATCACGAGAAGATAGAAAACTCTGATGGATTTTCTTGGCCATCGGGCTGTGCTGCTCGACTTCTTCGATTACTTCAGCAGCGGCGTCACCGAAGCTGTCATAAATTTCATCGCTGAAACTTCTCAGTTTAACTCCCTGATCCGAAATCAGGCTCGCCAGCGAGGCACCATTTTTGGCATTGTATTCAGACATCATGATCGAGTTTTCCATTTCTGCTGCTGCCTGAATGATGACCTGATCTGACTTGCGCAGTCCGTCCCAGAATTTCTTGTTCATTCCGAGAGACAATTGAGCCGCAGGTTCGTGCATTCCTGGATAGTAATAATACTTTGCCGCTTCGTAGAACTTCATGAAGCTGTCATTCCAGGGGCCTACCCATTCGGTTGCATCAATCGCGCCCGAGACCAGATTTTCATAGATTTGACCGCCCGGTAATGAAACCGGTGACGCTCCCATTTTGGCGATTACGTCACCGCCAAGTCCGGGCATACGCATTTTGAGGCCTTTGAAATCAGATGCAGAACGCATTTCTTTACGAAACCAGCCGCCCATTTGTACGCCAGTGTTGCCGCAGGGCAGGCATTTTAGTCCGTATCCTGCCGCGAGCTCGTCCCACAGCTCCTGACCGCCGCCCCATTGGATCCAGGCGTTAATCTCAGTGTAAGTCATACCGAAAGGCACCGCGGTAAAGTACGCCCAACCCGGGTGCTTGCCTTTCCAGTAATAGTCGGCCGCGTGGTACATCTGGGCATTGCCGGATGCGACTTCATCGAAGGAGTCGAATGCTTTTACGCGTTCGCCCGCGGCAAAGTAGTTGACCTTGATGCGCCCGTCCGTCATTGCCGTCAGGCGTTCAGCGAAACGCTGCGCACCGGTACCCAGTCCGGGAAAATCCCGTGGCCAGGTCGACACCATTGTAATTTCGACATTTTTGGCAGCCAGTGCGGGCATTGAAACTGCGGCAGCTCCGGTTGCAATTGTGGCGGCTACACCACCTTTGAGTAGATCACGACGTTTCATTGCTGGTCCTCTCCGTTATTATGTATTGTTATAATTGATCAGAAACCCGGTTGCGAGCCGCTGATAACCAGCATATTCTGTGCTTTCTACCTCAATTTATCAAGTTTTAACGCTGATACGTTTGTTAGTTGGCTGCCGACTATTTAATCCCTTCAATTTTTCCCATGCGGCTTTAATTTCCGGCTTTACCGGACTGCAATTGATACCGAGCAATGGCTCGGGAATATTGTCGGGGTGCAAGATGGTTGGCGGGTGACCCTTCGGGAATGTCGCGCTGTGATTGAGAAACAAATAACCTGTTATCGGTACCTGACCGCTTAGAACTCGCAAAGAAGTCAGCTGATTTTCGAGTTCGAACAAAGGATTTTCAAATTTAAAGCTTTTCTGTCCGACAACCTGGGTCCATTCGGCAATACGTTCGGCACAGTAGATGCGTCCGGCATATCGCTTGTAATGAATCAAAATAATGCTGTCCCGTGTCAAAGCCAGCCGATCGATTTCAAAATAACCATCGAGACCATCGGGGCAAACCAGTTTTCGGATTTGCTCACTGCCAATTTCGTTCAGACACCGTTGTACCCGCCATTCGCGCAAGCGTATTTGCAGTGTATTTCGATTGAGGTACAGGATTAGAGTGATTGCCACCAGTAATATCAGGATGGCGATTACCCCGGATTCCAGATTTAGCCGGCCTGGCAACTGCTCGAGATTCATGCTGCAGAATAATATCCGAACTAGGGCCTGTTCACACTAGTTGAATCATCAATTAGTGTGAACAGGCCCTATTTGAAATTACTACCAACAATTGCCATTTCCAAAGGTAAAAATTACACTGGTTAATAACTCAGCCAAAGCTTGATTATGAGATTCTATCTATGGGCGTTCCGCAATTAACCATTAAACAACTATTTGATCGCGAAAGCTGCACCTACACTTATCTGTTGCTCGATGGGGAAACGGGTGAAGGTGCCATTATCGACCCGGTGCTCGAACTCTACGAGCGCGATATGCAGATCATAAACGAGCTTGGAATTGAACTGCTCTACACCATCGAAACCCATGCGCACGCGGATCACATCACCGCGTCAGGCAAAATTCGGCAATCAGTAGGCGCGAAACTGGTTTTTGGGGAAAATTCCGGGATTCCGGCAATCGATCTGCCACTCGCCGATGGCGCTTGCATTCAGCTCGGACACTATTCGATCAGGGCTATTTCTACGCCGGGTCATACCAATGGATGTACCAGTTTTTTTTGCGATGGCAATTTATTCAGCGGTGATACGCTGTTGATTCGCGGTTGCGGCCGTACCGATTTTCAATTTGGCGATCCGGGGGAGTTATACGACAGCATTACCACGAAGCTTTTTGTGCTCAGCGACGATACCATCGTATTCCCGGCACACGATTACAACGGTCGCACTTCATCGACTATCGGCGAAGAAAAAATGTGGAATCCCCGCCTCGGCGGGAACCGTTCCAGGCAGGAGTTCATTGATTTGATGAACAATCTTAATCTGGATATGCCGAAACGCATCAATGAAGCAGTGCCTGCAAATATGGAAGTCGGTATCCGTTTTGACCCTAATCGCTATTTACTGCGTGATTTCGACATGAACGATTTGTATCAGGTGTGGCAGGAATTACCTGATAATACGTTGGTCTGGGACAATCGTACCCCCGAAGAATATGCACGTGGACATGTGCCCGGCAGTCGGAATATTCCGATGGGAACCGAAAATGAGCATGTCGAAACACTGGCTGGATATGACCAGGTATACCTGTATTGTCGATCCGGCCGTCGAGCGCAAACTTCAATGACAAACCTGAATTTGCAGGGTTTGAATCATATCGTCTGCATCAGCCACAGCGGCATGCCGGATTGGGAGAAGGCGGGATATCCGGTTGAGGTTTGATACCGATGGTTCATTTATTCCGACCCATCCCCCGTCATCCCCGCGCAGGCGGGGACCTTGTAAAGGTGGCGAGTTGCAAGGTCCCCGCCTTCGCGGGGATGACGTGCAACGATCAGCGCTAACCCTGCTTCGAGATTACCGAGTAGGCATGAACATAATCCATGCCATGACCGGCCGGTTGATCACGAACCAGTTCCCGATAGCTTGAATAGTAGTCTTCGATTATCTGACGGCGCTCCTCAATAGTACGCTCGTCCGACAGACCGTTAAAAAATATACTTTCATTCCAGCTACGAATAGTAGGGATATATTCTTCTGCAAATTTGGCTGCATTCCCATGCTGTTCAAAAGATTCTGCGAACGGGCATTTGACGATTCGAGTATCGATATGATCAAGCCGCAAGCCGGCCTGGTAAACAGCCTCCGCAGAATCGAGCAGGGGTGCGCTGAATTCTTCAACCGTGTTGTAATACTGCGGCAGGGTCATGTTTTCATATTCTTCCCTGGTGATTCGCTTCTGTTCGACAAAATCCAGCCAGATCCGGTTGAAGGTATCGAACATGTTAACCCCACCGGTATTACCCAGATATCGATCCTGTTCATCACGGGCAAAGTTGATCAGTACCAGCTTGCCGCCGGGTTTTAGCTCGGCGGCTCGGTGCAGCAGAATCTGTCGCCAGTCTCGATGCGCCTGCTTTCGAAATGCATCGAGTTGTGCACCTTGTGCACCGATTGCCTGCACATGGTTACTGATGTTGCAGACCTTGCTGCTCATCCAGTGCATCGCTGTCGCCGAAAAGCCGATATCGAGGCTATTTGAAGGGACAATCTGTTTATAGAAGGTGGTGCCCGATGCAAAAGGATAAACATTCTGGTGGTGATCAAGGTAACTATCGAAGGGCCCCAGTCCATGTACGTTGGTAATCAATGCGTTGAAATCATTACCGGGCTGATCGGAATAAAAAATCCTGACCTCGGTGCCGGGTGCTCGCTGGTTAACCGTTTCGATGGCTTTTGTAACCATGCTGAGTGAGGTGCCTGCATCGGCGGTACCCATATCGGATAAGGTAAATCCGCAAGCTATTGATTCATCGGGCAAGCTGTTTATAGCGTCGACTACCATCGGTGTGGCGGCGTCGATAACGTGTTTGGCACCGACGGTTGCAAGCGAGTAGAGACCGCCACCACTCATGGTGATGCCTTCCGAATGACCACGTGAATTCATAGTTTTTCCATTGATTCGATGTTATTGCCGGACTTTTGATCGAGCACCAGAGACAGGATCAGTTGTGCCACATTTTGAGCGCCGTTGCCAGCCCCCAGGTTGTCCCTGACTCGTGCCAGTCCGGACTTGATCCGGGATCGATACTCCTGATTGTCAAGCAATTCAAAAAGCTCACGGCTGACGTTTTTGGGGCTGGCCTGATTCTGTAAAAGTTCCCGAACGATCGCATCGCCTGCAACAATATTGGCGAGGCCAATATGTGGAATGGTAATCAGTCGACTCATTATAAAGTACGAAATCGGGGACATTTTATACAGTATGCACATGGGCACGCCGAGTAGCGCAATTTCCAGGGTTACCGTTCCCGAGCAGGTTGCAATCGCATCGCAACAGGAAATCAGTTCATAAATATCGCCTCGGCAGACCTGTACTTCGACACCGCTGGAGTCGCATTGCTTTTTTATCGAGTCAAAATCGAGGGTCGAGGCGACCGGCAGGATAAATCTTATCCGTGGATCCTGTTGTTGCATCTGCCTGGCGCTGTCCAGCATTACCGGTATCAGGCGCAAAATTTCACTCTGTCGACTTCCGGGGAAAAGTCCGATCAGTCTGGCATCAGGTTCGATATCAAGACGCTGACGGATTGTTACCGGATCAACATCGATTCCGACCCTGTCAACCAACGGATGTCCAACAAAGCTGACCGGAATGCCGGCACGCTCGTAATAAACCTGCTCAAATTTGAAAATAACCGCCATGTGATCGATCAGGCGGCCGATTTTGTGAATTCGCCTGGGACGCCAGGCCCAAACCTGCGGGCTGATATAGAACAATACCCTGATTCCAAGCGCACGTGCGTGTCGAGCCATCTTCAGGTTAAATTCAGGGTAATCAACCAGCACCAGTATGTCGGGACGGGTTTGATCAAGATGTTGCTTCACCATTGTCATGGCACGTTTGATGTCGCCCCAGTGACGCAGAACCTCTACCAGACCGACGACCGCGATGATGGACGAGTCGAAGAACACATCGACTCCGGCCTGTTTCATTGCCTGCCCGCCCATGCCGGTCAACTTGATATCGGCATGCTGGATCTTCAATTGTTCGACAAATTCAGCAGCGTGTGCATCTCCTGATGCTTCACCCGCCAGAATCATGACCTGGGTCGGAACCATCAGCGCTTTAATACCGCGTCACAAACGGTTTCAATCTGGTGTTCCGTCATTTCCGGATATATCGGCAATGACAGACATCGCGCGGCAGTATTTTCGGTAACCGGCAGTTCGGGAGCATCGCTATCATCGAATGCGCGTTGACGATGCAACGGAATCGGGTAATAAACCGCGCAGGACACCCCCTCGGCAATAATGACTTCACGCAATGCGTCGCGCTCATCACAGAGCAACGTGTACTGATGAAAACTATGGTCGCGATCATCAGGAATTTGAGGGGTTTCAAAACCACTTTGGGCGAGTCGTTCGTTGTATACTTGCGCAACTGCGAGCCGCTTTGCATTGTATTCGTCGATATATTTCAGCTTGATTCGTAAAATTACCGCCTGTAGCTCGTCTAGCCGGCTGTTATAGCCAATGACATCGTGATGATATTGCTGGCTGCTGCCGTGATTGCGTAGCAGCTTGATCTGTGCGGCAATTTCATCGTCGTCGGTCGCAATCATACCGCCATCGCCGTAACAGCCGAGATTCTTGCTCGGAAAAAAACTGAAGGCACTGACGCAACCGAGGCTGCCGGTCATTTTGCCTCGATATCGACTGCCGAATGACTGCGCGCAATCTTCGATTACCAGTAGATCAAATTCATCCGCCAAGTCTTGTAACTCATCCATGTCAGCGGCCTGGCCAAACAGGTGCACCGGCAATATGGCACGGGTTTTGTCGGTTATGGCAGCGCGTACCAGGGCGGGATCCAGATTCAGGCTGCGCGCATCAATATCGACAAACACAGGTACTGCGCCGATGTATCGAATGGCTTCTCCGGTTGCGATAAAGGTGAACGCGGTGGTAATGATTTCATCGCCCGCTTTAATCCCTGCCGCCAACAGTGCCAGGTGTAATGCATCGGTGCCCGAGGCACAGCTAATGGCATGCTTGACCCCAAGGTAATCGGCCGCTTCCTGATCGAAAGCCTGCACATTGGGTCCGAGAATAAACCGGGTTTCGGATAGCGCCTGTAACAGCGCGCTGTCAATTTCACTTTTGAGTGATTCGTACTGACCTTTGAGGTCGACCATCGGGATGTTCATATTGATGCGTTTATCTGAGTGGTAATAGCGATTGCAGTTTCGAGCGCCCGTTTGCCATCGACACCGTTGACAATCGGACGTCTGCCGTCGGTGATCGACCCGAGAAAGTCGATAATTTCGAGGTTGAGTGCGTCGTTATCTTCAAAGCGCAGTTCTTCGTGGGTAATATCCTTGAAACCGGCTTCGTTGTCGGTTTTCCCTTTGCGATTAATCGCAATCAACTTGTCCTGCAAATCGACCGAAAGGTAGGCATCTTTTTGAAAAATTCGCATCTTGCGTTCGCGTTTACGGCTGATCCGACTCGCGGTAACATTGGCGACACTGTTATTTTCGAATTCTATGCGTGCATTGGCAATATCAATATTGTCTGACAGCACCGAAATACCGCTGGCTGAAATTTTACGGATTGGACTGTCGATCAGATCAAGGATCAAATCAATATCATGGATCATCAGGTCGAGTATGACACTGACATCGGTTGCGCGCGGGGTAAACGGTGCCAATCTAGTCGATTCAATAAATTGCGCCTGCTGCAGGTTTTGTTCGACCCCGATCATGACGCTATTAAAGCGTTCTATATGGCCGACTTGCAGCACCAGCTCATTACGTTCGGCTATTTCGATTAGCTGTTGGGCCTCTTCCGTGCTTTCGGTGATCGGTTTTTCGATTAAACAGTGAATTCCTGCTTTCAGAAATTCGCGCGCAATTTTATAATGCAGGCTGGTTGGCACCACCAGGCTGATAGCATCCACCATTGGAATGATTTCGCGATAGTCTGTAAAAGCCCT
>QIJI01000497.1 GCA_003231795.1 Gammaproteobacteria bacterium | reverse complement strand
GCCGCGATTACGCATCGAATGATAATACTCGGCCTGCTCGTATCCATAGTCGATAATCAATACCACGGCCTGGTGGCAGCTCTGACTCAGCGCTTTGAACCAGGGCTCAATATTCAGGTTAATCTCGCTAGTATAACCATCCGGGAACTGCCCTAGCTGACTTTCGAGCTTGTCTATCGCGCCAGACAGTCGTTCGCCGGTGGGCAAGCGACACCAGTTAAAGCGTTGCTTTTCACAGGTTACGCCTCGTTGCCACCACCCATCGAATTTTTCGATCAGATTTACCGGCATCGCATCAAGAACTTCATTGGCGAGCACAACGCCGTCAAAATAATCGGGCAAGCCGTCCAGCCATTCAATCTTTAGAAACTCATCTTGAGGCAAATGTTGTTGCAAGTACTGGCGTTGTCTTTGTTTCAATTCCGCACTCAACTCAAGAATCAGATAACGCTCCAGATCGGGTTCGGCAGTCATAATCTGCTGGCACAACTTACCGCTACCAGCACCGAATTCAAAAATGCAGGGAGCACAACCCTGCTCCATCAACCCTGAAATCTGATGCGCCAGGCAGTATCCGAACAATGACGAAACTTCGGGTGCGGTAATAAAGTCGCCGCTTGCACCAAACTTGATCGTTGCAGCGGAATAATATCCAAGACCGGGTTCATACAGGGCCATTTGCATATACTGGTCAAATGTTATGGTGCCGCCGTTTTGCTCGATCCGGGCAAGTATTTCCTCCACCAGTCGATGGCTTTGCGCCACCGCCGCTGCATCTGGTTGCGGTAGGTCAAGCAGTGAGGCTTCGTGTGCGGACGGTAAACTCATTGATGCGCTGGCTCTCACTGCTTTAGCCCGGGAATTTCACAAATCTGCATCAAGATCGCGCAGGATATTGATTCCACAAGGAAATTTCCGAAGGAGCCTCATATCGACGATTACGAGCGACTGAGGAAATATTTCTTGTGGAATCAATAGACTAGCGAGATGATGCATGATTTGTGAATTTTCCGGGTAAGTTTAAGGATGATATGATGTCGCTTTACTTGATTTCGTCTGGCCGATGCAACTAAATTCCAAAACCGCACTGGTAACCGGTGCGGCCAATCGTCTGGGTGCGCAGATCGCCCGCACTCTACATCAAAATGGAGCAAATCTCATTATCCATTACCACAGCTCCCGGGCCGCGGCAGAACAACTGGTGCAGGAACTGAACCTTGAACGTGCCGACTCGGCAATCTCGATTGCCGCGGATCTGGCGATTCAACATGAAATCGAAGCGCTCGCCAAGACGGCCATTTCGGCTTTCGACGGACTCGACCTGCTGATCAATAACGCGTCCAGTTTCTACCCGACAAAATTCGGTGAAATCGAAGAGAAACAGTGGCTCGACCTGATCGCTAGTAACTTGAAGGCACCGCTATTTCTATCGCAGGCCTGCTACCCAGCGCTTAAACACAAGGCCGGTTGTATTATCAATATGCTCGACATACATGCCACCAAACCGCTATCACAACATAGCGTTTACTGTTGCGCCAAAGCGGGCAATCAGATGCTGGTCAAGTCATTGGCACTGGAACTTGCGCCCGAGGTTCGCGTCAATGGTATCGCCCCGGGGGCTATTCTCTGGCCTGTGGACGATGATGATAGTGCGAGACAGCAAGCGCTGCTCGCGCAGATTCCACTAAAACGAAACGGTACCCCACAGGCAATCGCGGACACGGTGCTGTTCCTCGCGATTAACAATTACATAACTGGCGAAGTAATCCGTATCGACGGCGGTCGCCTGCTCTACCAGGAGTCTGTCGGATTTAGGATAAATTAAAGATGTCAAAATACTGGAGCAAGCTGGTCTCAGAGCTGAAACCCTACATCCCGGGGGAACAGCCCGGGAACAAGCCCGGGGAACAACAAGTTATCAAGCTCAATACGAATGAAAACCCCTACCCTCCCTCGCCCGCCGTAGCCGAAGTATTGCGCCATTTCGACATCGACCAGCTCAGGCAATACCCCGATCCCGAGAGTCGCGATCTGATCGCCGCTCTGGCAGCCTATTACCACCTGGACGCGAATCAGGTATTCGTCGGCAATGGTTCGGACGAAGTACTGGCGCATGCCTTCCAGGCTTTTTTCAAGCAGGACGACGCTTTGCTGTTTGCCGACATCAGTTACAGTTTTTACCCGGTATATTGTGGTCTGTACCAGATCGACTATCGTCAGGTTGCGCTCGATCAAGCTTTTCAAATCGATTTCGACGGCTATCGCAACGCCAATGGTGGCATCATCCTGGCCAATCCCAATGCACCCACCGGCATCGCGCTGGAGCTCGCTGCAATCCGGCAACTGCTCGCCGATAACCCGGAATCTGTGGTCTTGATCGACGAAGCCTATGTCGATTTCGGGGCAGACTCGGCCTGTCAGTTAATTCCCGAGTTCCCCAACCTGCTAGTGGTACAGACCTTTTCCAAGTCGCGCAACCTGGCCGGAATACGTCTCGGTTTCGCACTCGGACAAAGCGAATTGATCGAGGGGCTGCAACGAGTCAAAAATTCGTTCAACTCCTACCCGGTCGACAGCCTCACCAACGCCATTGGTCTGGCCGCACTGGCAGACGAAAGTTACTTTCAGCAGTGTTGCCAGCGAATTATCGCAAGCCGCGAAAGCCTGGGCCGGGAACTGGAATCGCTCGGGTTTGAAGTGTATCCGTCGAGCAGTAACTTTGTTTTCGTGAGCCACCCGGAAAAAGCGGCTGAGACACTTTATCTCGAGTTGAAGTCAGCCGGGATACTGGTGCGCTATTTCAACCAGGCACGAATTGATAACTGCCTGCGCATCACCATTGGCAGTGAAGGTGAATGCGACGCGTTGCTCGCAGCGCTCAAGAAAATTCTGCGCTAAATTACCACTATCTCCCTGTCATTCCCGCGCTACTTCCCCGTCTTCCCGCGCTACTTCCCCGTCATTCCCGCGCTACTTCCCCGTCATTCCCGCGCAGGCGGGAATCTTGTAACGCGCCACCATTGTAAGATCCCCTCCTTCGAGGGGATGACGGAGTAGTAACCGGGATGACGGAGTAGCAACAGTAAGGTTCCCGGATAACAGGTTTTTCGTGATTACAAATCGATTTGAAACAACTCCAGCAGCGGAGAGGTTGGAGCCATACGCCTCCACAAGCTGGCGTAACTTTCACCCGTTTCGGGGTGAAGTTGCTGCGGGATCAGATCCTGCAAAGGTTTCAGCACAAACGCATTTGCAAGAATTTCGGGGCGCGGGATACAAATTTCCGGAATTTCGAGAATCAAATCACCGAATAGCAGAATATCTAGATCAATCGGACGACTCGAATATCTGGGCAGACTTCGATCACGACCCAGCTGATTTTCTATCTGATGAAAAATGTCGACAACCGCAGGTACTTCCAGTTCGGTATCAAAGGCAAGCACCAGGTTGAGAAAGTTATTACCTTCGAAACCAACCGCTTCGGTATCGTAGACCGGTGAAATTTCAATTTCACCGACCCGGTCACGTAACGCACTAGTGGCCTGGCGAATCCTGGATTCCCGCTCAAGATTGCTGCCCAGTCCAACAAAGACGCGGGAGCTCATGCCGGTTTGTCACCCCGCTCGATTATTACACCAACTGATTTGGAACCACGAACCGCACCGGGTTTATGCAGGGTCAGCTTTATCCAGGGTACAGAAAACTCTTCCCGTACAATACCGCAGATCTTCTCGGCCAGGGCTTCGACCAGCTCGTATTCACTGGTTTCGACAAATTCGATCAGGCGCTTGGCCACGGATTTGTAACTCAGGGCATCATCAATATTGTCGGAACCGGCGGCCTTGCTGATATCAGCCGCCATTTCTATATCAAGGCTGATTGTTTGCCTGATTTTGCGCTCCCAGTCATAAATCCCAATCACGGTTTCAATTTGCAGGTCATGTATAAAAACAATGTCCATCCAGCTGGTATCCCGGTTTTAATTCAAGCCGCAATCTTAGCCGCTGCGGATTTGAAAAGGAAACGTCAAATCCCTGAAAAACAGCCGGATTCGCGGCGTTATCAGCTTGAATCCTAAATATGCATCTGGTAGAGTTCGCGCCCTCGAAGTCATCTCGCACACATCGGAGCTCAATCATGTCCCGGGTTTGTCAGGTAACCGGTAAAAAACCGGTTTCCGGAAATAATGTATCGCACGCGAATAACAGGACGCGTCGCCGCTTTCTACCAAACTTGCATACACACAAGTTCTGGGTGGAATCCGAAAATCGTTGGGTCAAATTACGCCTATCGACCAAGGGAATGCGAATTATTGATAAAAATGGCATCGACGCGGTCATCGCTGATATGCGTAAACGCGGCATCAAGTGCTAGTGGCCGAACAATTAGGAGCCTAACATGAGAGATTTAATCAAGCTGGTTTCAACTGCTGGCACCGGACATTATTACACCACCGACAAAAACAAGAAAAATACCCCGGACAAACTGGTGTTTAAAAAATATGATCCCGTGGTACGCAAGCACGTGGATTACAAGGAAGCCAAAATCAAGTAGGCCCCTAAACCTACCAGATAGAAACCGGCCAAATAGAAACTGTCCTGATAAAAAACCCGGCGACCGCCGGGTTTTTTTTGCTCTCATCTAAAGCCTGATTTACAGGCTTTCATATCGCCCCCAGTGCGGTATCATGAGCGCGAAGTTCATCCTCAGAGATTCCATGTCAGACACACTAATCGAGGTAGAAAACCTATCCCGTTACTATCAGAATCACTGCGCAATCAGTCACCTGAGTTTTACCCTGAAAGCGGGTGAAGTACTGGGTTACCTGGGACCTAATGGTGCCGGTAAATCAACCACCATGCAGGTAATCAGCGGTAACCTGGCACCCAGTGAAGGTGAAGTCAGAATCGCCGGTCACGACATCCTTGATGCTCCTCGGGCGGCCAAATCGCAACTCGGGTATCTGCCCGAACATCCACCGGTATATCGTGACGCCAGTGTTGACGAATATCTCAGCTACTGTGGTTGTCTGCATCGAATAACACGAAGCCAGTTGCCGGCAGCGATCGCCAGGGTAAAATCCCAGTGTGGGCTTGAACAGGTCGGCAAACGCCTGATCGGCAACCTGTCGAAAGGTTATCAGCAACGTGTCGGTATCGCCCAGGCAATCATTCACGATCCTCCCGTGGTGATTCTGGACGAACCTACGGTAGGACTCGACCCGATTCAAATCCGCGAAATTCGTCAACTGATACGGGATCTGGGTCGCGAACGCAGTGTAATTCTATCGACTCACATTCTTTCCGAAGTCCAGGCAACCTGCGATCGGGTACAGATCATCCGCGCAGGCGAACTGATCTACAACGCTCCCATTGAATCACTCCAAAATAGCCAGGACAATACCGCGGTGGTAGCACTTCGGTCGCCACCTGGCCTCGACGAATTGCTGGCGCTCAGCGGAATCGATCATGCAGAGGCCCTCGGCGACGGAAAATTCCGTCTCTATTTCCTGCCCGAGTCAAATCCCGATGCTTTGGTGCAAACCGCGGTCGATCAGCAATGGGGGCTGTTCGAACTGATTCCGGAACAACAGTCGCTGGAAGATCTGTTTATCGAACTGGTTCGCGACGACGGAGCACAGAGCGAATGATCTGGACCATCGCCAGACGAGAAATTGGCGCACTGTTTCTGTCGCCACTTGCCTGGATCATCCTGGCAGTGGTTCAGGCCATTCTGGGTTACATGTTTCTGACCAACCTGGACAATTTCTTCATTCTGCAACCGCAGTTGATTCAACTCGACAATACGCCAGGCGTAACCGATATCGTGATTACGCCACTGATGCAGGTGGCAGCCATTATCATGCTGATGGTGATGCCACTGATTACCATGCGAACGATCGCGGAAGAAAAGCGCAATCGGACCATGAGCCTGCTGATTTCGTCGCCGATAAGCATGACCGAAATCGTGCTGGGTAAATATCTGGGCCTGTTGCTGTTCGTTTTTATCCTGGTAAGCCTGTTGATGTTAATGCCGTTGTCGCTTTATCTGGGCACCAGCCCCGACATCGGCAAACTGTTTTCCATTTACCTGGGTATGCTACTGCTGCTGGCATCCTTTGCCGCAATTGGTTTATATCTTTCGAGTTTGACCGAAAATCAGACCATAGCGGCGGTTGGTACTTTTGGCGCACTGTTGATGTTGTGGATCATCGACTGGGCAGGTGCCTCGCTCGACAATGGTCAATCCATTCTGAGCTACCTGTCGATCTTGCAACATCATCAGTCGATGCTTGAAGGCGTATTCGATAGCAGCGATATCGCCTACTACCTGATCCTGATCACTGGATTTCTGGTGCTCACTATTCGCCAGCTTGATCGTGAACGTCTGTTATGAAAGTCGACCGCCGAACTCGCCTTCACTACCGAATCCAGTCGGGACTGTTTGTCATTCTGTTTGTCAGTTTGCTGGGGGTATCGGCCTGGCTCAGTCAACGCTATTCGATCAGTTTCGATCTCAGCAGCAATCAGCGTAACAGCCTGTCGCCGGAAACCGCGCGATTGCTCGCGGGCATCGACAATTCCCTCGAAGTCACACTATTCGTATCTCCGGTCAACAGTAGCAAAGATTTACTGGAAACCCTGTTTGAACGCTATCAACGCCTGCAACCCAATATACAATTTCGCAGTCTGAATCCGGATTCTTATCCCGAATTACTACGCGAGTTCGATATCCGCTACGACGGTGAAGTGGTGTTTTCGTATCAGGGTCGCAGCGAAAAAGTTTCCCAGATCAGCGAAGCCAATGTCACCAATGCAATCCAGCGACTGATGCGCCAGGGTGAGCGCTGGCTGGTTTTTCTGGAGGGCCACGGTGAACGTAGTCCTTATCGGGATGCCAACCATGATTACAGTCTGCTGGCGAGTGATCTCGCGAGCCAGGGTTACAATATCGAAGGCCTCAATCTTACCCAGAGCGATAGCATACCGGACAATACCAGCGTTCTGGTGCTTGCCAGTCCTCGCGTTGCGTTGCTACCGGGGGAAATTGAAATCCTGCTCGATTTCGTCGAACGCGGTGGCAATTTGCTGTGGCTTGCCGATCCCGAGCAAAACATTCAAGGCCTGGAAGTTTTACTCGACCAGTTTGCGATCGAATTTTTACCGGGTATCGTAGTCGACCCCAAAAGCCAGCTCATGGGTCTTGACCGGATCGATTTCACCTTGATTGGTGAGTATCCACGCCATCCGGTGACTCAAAACCTGACTAGCCTGTCGATCTTTCCGCAGGCGCAGGCGCTTGAATTTCACGGCGAAGACATCTGGCAACAACAGGTTTTCCTCAATTCTGACAGCGGTAGCTGGAATGAAACCGGAACGCTCGAGGGTGATCTGTTAAATGGTGATAATCCTGACGAGTCGACCGGCCCGTTAAAAATCGGCCTGACGCTGACACGCTCGCTCTACAATATTGACAATGAGTTGATCGATCAGCGAATTGCTATCGTCGGCGATGCCGATTTTCTAGCCAACCGCTACCTCGGCAATGGCAGTAACCGGGATATCGGACTGAATCTGATTAACTGGTTAAGCTACGATGATCGATTGATATCGATCAGCGCCAGGCCCGCGCCGGACCCCCGTCTTGAACTGTCACAGGTTGAACAACTTGCCATCGCAATCCTGTTTCTGCTGGCACTGCCGCTGGCACT
>QIJI01000452.1 GCA_003231795.1 Gammaproteobacteria bacterium | reverse complement strand
GCGGTCAATGCCATTCGCGCTGAAAGCAGCCGTATCGGAATTGACATGAAAACCAGTGTCCAGGTCGAATCGATCGAAAAATCGGGCAATCGATTAAGGGTTAACTTTACCCATGACGGCAAGCAACAAAGCATCGAAGCAGACCGGGTAATCAATGGTAGCGGGCGTATCGCAAACGTTGCAGATCTGAATCTTGAGGCTGCCCATATCGCACATGACGGAATCCGGATTTCGGTTGACGAGCATCTGCGCTCAACTTCAAACCCGGCTGTCTGGGTAGCCGGTGATGCCCTGGTGCATTCAGCACAACTGTCACCCCTGGCTACTTATGAAGGACGAATCGTTGGCCAGAATATTGTTGAAGCTGCAAATCTTAAACCTGATTATTCGATTGTACCGAGTGCGGTGTACACCGTTCCGGCGCTCAGCAGCGTTGGCATGACCGAAGCTGAAGCCACCGAGGCAGGCATTGATGTCGAAGTGTCGTCTGCTGATATGTCGCAATGGTTTTCAGCCCGGTTTTATGCTGAAACCGTAGCCTTCGCGAAAGTCCTGGTAGAGAAAGGTTCCAGGCGTATTGTCGGGGCACATCTGGTTGGACATCATGGTGAAGAACTCATACATCTATTTGCGCTGGCCATGCGCCATGGCTTAACCGCAGATCAACTGGGCGACGAAATGTATGCCTTCCCAACCTTCTCGGCGGATATCAAAAGCATGATGTGATTCGAGTATTTCGCCCACATCGAGAACCCGGCCACTACAGGAGTCTGCGCTTTTCAGACTCGCGTTGTATTGAAGAATCGTAGGCCAGATATTGCCGTTGTATGGAAATAATGTCAGCCAGATACCTGGCGTCGTGCCAGACACCCCAGATAAAGGAGGAACCTCGACGCGACTGCCATGGCAATCCCAGAAAATAGACCCCGGGTTCAGCCGAAACACCACGCTCATGTTTCGGTCTTCCCGCCTGGTCGAACGCATCTACTTTCAACCAGCTAAAATCGACAGCAAAACCGGTTGCCCAGACGATTGAAGTTATTCGAGCCTCAGCCAGGTTCAGCGTCAGAATGGGATCGGTCACACATTGGGGGTCTGGTCCGACTTTGCGGGCCTCGGGCTGTTGCGGAAAATCAAGACCATTGCGGGCAATATAGGCGTCGGCTTCATCCAGCACTGACAGGGTGTTCGCATTTCCCTGTGCAATATTATGCGCCAGGTCCGCCGCGAAACTCATCACACCATCCTTGAATGATTCCGTGCGGCCAACGAGCGTCATCCCCTGTGCGCCAAAACGCCGGAAGTCGACGGTATGGCCGCCATAGGCACCGCTTACCGCGATAGTGACATGTTGCATGCCAGGCTCGAGTGCAGACTCGTCCCACTTGCCGAGGACTCCGAGCCACCAGACGAAGTCACGCCCGCGATAGCGCCGCGGGGGAAGGTCGTGAGGACCAACCGACAGATAGACAGACTTACCTGAACGCAAGAGTTCATCCGCGATCTGCGCCCCTGATGAACCTGCTCCGACCACCAGCACCGCACCCTCGGGTAGCTGCTCAGGATTTCGATAGGCGTTGGAATGAATCTGTGTGACTCCGACATTTTCTGCGACATCTTCTGCGGCATCTTGAGGAACAATGGCCGGGATAACGGGACGCTGGAAAGGTCCGGTAGCGGCAACCACACTGTTGGCTTCGATCACGCCATCCGAGGTTTCGACACGGAAACCCGGTCGGCCCACAATTCTTTGCACTTGCGTGACTTCAACACCGCAGCGAATGGGGGCATCGATCATTTCGGCGTATTCGACGAAGTAGTCCGCAACACTCTCCTTGGGAGCAAATTCATCGGGATCGACACTGGAAAACTCCAGTCCCGGAAATCGATCATGCCAGGCCGGGCCATTAGCCACTAGCGAGTCCCATCTCCCTGTACGCCAACGTTCCGCAATCCTGTCTCGTTCCAGAACGAGGTGAGGCAGGCCACATTTACCCAGGTGCGCACTCATGGCTACGCCTGCCTGGCCAGCGCCAATGACGAGTATGTCCACTTTTTCAGTTGACATAAACCACGCCCCAGCCCTGGTTTGAATCCGTATAAAATTCATTCCTGAGAATCATCTTTTAACCCTCGTTTCTAGCCTAAACAAACTGAAATGACATTTACTTTAAGGTCGGATGTTCCCACAACGCAAGGGTCACTGTCGCCTTACTCCCTAAATATTTTAGAGTGGTTTACCTACCACTAACCGATATACTGCCTTGCATTGAATTGACGATACTGCAACTAGTGGTCGACCACGAGGACATCATTCCATGAATCGAGCTGTAGCCTATATCATCCTGAGTGGCATAGCGCTGATGTTTTCGGCGAAAGCACTGGCTTACGTGGGACCCGCCCTGGGTTTGGGCATTGTCGGAACCGTCGTTGCAGTCATCGCGGTGTCGCTGCTGTCGATATTCGCCTTCGTTGTGATTCCGATTCGAAGAATGTTCAGAAACAAGAAGAAAAAAACCAAAAAAGAAGCATCCGATTTGCAGCGATAACCGACACGCGTAGCGCTGATCAACAGATGTCATTATCCATACTGTTTTTTATTGGTATCGTGTTGAATACCAGCCTGATCGGGTTCTACCTGTTTCCGCCGCTGCTGGCTGCATTTTCTGATCTGCGCACTGGTTTTCAGCACGGCCGGCGTTATCTGACCTGTCGTCTCACCGAAACGCGTGAAAAGGCACTGCGCCAGCGAACATTGATACTGCTGCGCAGGCTCACCGTTGGGATTGCTTATCTGGCTGGCATTGTGCTTTTTTACAGCCCCTCGATGTTGTACGCCCATTATCAATTTAGCCTGTCCGACGCTTTTTTTTCCACTGAAGCGCTCGCCGGGATGATAGCTGCCGTAATTGTGGTCGGCCTGTGCAAACGCAAGCTATGACCCGACATACCCTGCTCGACCAGGTTTTGAATCGATTTGCCCTCGAAAGCAGGACCTTCAGGAAGTTCTGTTTTACCCGGGAATGCGAGCGCAATGACCGGGCATTCAACCCTCACCGGGATAATGTATTTGTTGCGGGAGTCGCACGCTCGGGTTCGACCGCGTTGCTCAACAGTCTGTATGCCAGCGAAGATTTTGCGTCGACTAGCTACGCATTGATGCCGTTTGTGCTGGCACCATCCCTGTCGCAGGTGATCGGGCGGATTCCCAAAAAGGCAGTTAACCCTACCGAGCGCAAGCACGGTGATAACATCGAGATCGACCTCAGTTCCGCCGAAGCGCTGGACGGCATATTCTGGAATACCTTCCTGCCCCCGAAAGACCTCCACTTGCAACCGCGCGAAGTGCCGCCGCTAACGCTGTGCGGCTACGCGATGTTTATTGAAAATATACTGCTGAATTCCGGCAAAAATCGATACCTGTCAAAAATGAACCAGAGCATTACATTGATCGCAAGCCTGGCCTGCTACTTCGATCGCGCGGTTTTTCTGGTACCATTCAGAGATCCGCTACAGCAGGCATCGAGCCTGTTACGTCAGCACCATAATTTTGCCTTGCTATCCGGATATGAAAAAAAATACCTGACCTGGCTTGGTCATCACGAGTTCGGTGCGACGCACATCGGCTTTTACGAGAACCATGAACCTTCGCGCTCGGCTTTCTCCCCGGAAAGTTTCAACTATTGGCTCGCGCAATGGAAAAACAGTTATAGCTACCTGTCGCGACTGGCTGACTTGCATCCGAATGTCATTCCGCTATGTTATGAACATATGACCACATCGCAATCATTCTGGAACAGGCTGTCGAGTCGGTTAAACACCGACATCGTGGGTCGGCATTTCGTCAATCGCAATGACAATCGTGTCGAGCCTGCTAGCGATACCGATCAATCGTTATACGATGCCTGTCGATCGCTTTACGAACGACTGTCAGAACAGGCCAGGAGCAGAATATGTTCCGAAAACTAGGCCATAAAATCCTGGTCGTGGCACTGATCTTCCTGCTCGGCCTGTCACTCGGCGCTCTGTATAAACCCGTTCGCGTATTTCTAAACCAGCAGGTGGAAAATACAAAAGGATTTATTGCAGGCCATCCCCTGGAGCGTGAAACCAGCGTCTGGCAAAAGATTCAGAATGACCTTGGCCTCGCACCCTGGCGATCTACTCGCGACGCGTCGAACATTGCCGACTTTAACTTTCAGGCGGTAACACTGGCCCCGGAACTGAAAGGCATCCTGCCCGAATCAGTACTCGAGCTTTTCCTGGACACCAGCGCGCCTGCGCTCAAGAAATTTGCAGGCATGCTGGTCAAAACCCAGGTCGATACCGGCCGCGGCTATTCTCCTCAACTGCTGTTGATCGGCTTTGACGGATACCTGCACAAGCTGATACCACTGGGGTCGGAAAACGACTGCGACTGCAGCAGCAACAAGGCACTTAATTATTTTTACATCGCCGGAGATCCCGCCGAGATAAAGGTGCTGGGAAATTCGCTGGTTAACGTAAACAGTTGCGGCGCCATCGATTGGTCAGTGGATAGCAAATATACCTTTCATCATTACCTTAATAACGACGGCGACCATCGGCAGGCTTCATTCTGGATTCTCGATGCCACCGATCTGGTACGGATTGAAACTGGGACAGGTCGCGTCCTGGATCGTATTTCACTGAGCGAGATCATCAATTCCAATCCGGATCTACCGGTGTTCGAAGCCCGACTCAAGGCAACAAAACCGGAACGATGGGTTTATGGCGAAGCAGAATTCGTTCCGATCGGCCGCACGCATACCGAAGTGGAAAACGCCGATCACAATCCTTTTCACACCAACGATATCGACGAATACCTTGGCGACGAAGCAGGATTGTTCGAAAAAGGCGACCTGGTGTTGAGTTTCAGAGCCCTCAACCTGTTGCTGGTAGTTCGACCGGCAACGCGCAAAATCGTCTGGTATGCCTATGGCCTGACCAGCCGCCAGCACGACCCGGATTTCCTGTCATCCAGCTCGATTATGGTTTACGACAACAACTTCCATAATTCGAGCAGTCGTATCGTAATGCTGCACGCGACGGCTACCGCAGGGAAAGAACCACAATTCGGGACCCGGCGCGTTAATCTGGTGGATGATATCGGCGGCACCAAATTCCAGCAATTGATCGAGGGTTATCAGTTTTATATCGACGACAATCGATCGTTAATCGTGAGCGCCGAATCCTACAACGCCGGAATCGATACCTTGAATGATCAGGTTTTTATGGCGATTCGACACCAGTGGCGCAACCAGGCATTCCTGGGTCTCGACGTCGAAAGGCTGCTAACGCCAGCAGAATTTGACGACATCAAAAACGCCAAATGCAAATGACTCACTCAACTAATCGGGTCTCGGGAAACTTAATCGGTGTCCTGTGTTCTAAGAAATTCGGATACCGAGGTAGATCAAAGCTACGCTGAATTTAAATCCCGCCTGTTTGGTTTAGTCGATAAAAAATTCGAGGGCTATTTTTCTACCGAGCGGCAAAGCCGGATACGGCTCGACGAAGTTCGCTGGGGTGGTGTCAAACAGGAAGGTATTCCGCCTTTACGCAAGCCAAAAATGATTAGCGCCTCGGAGGCCGACTATTTGCAGGACGACAACGTCATTTTTGGCATTGACATAAACGGAGATACCCGCGCCTACCCCAAGCGAATTCTGGCGACCACCTCCTAAAGAAACAAATAATTAATGGCTAAACTTATCTTTAAGCTTAAATCGGTGTCTTACGACGAAGCCGATGATATAAAAAATCTACTAACCGAAAATAAAATAGCTTTTTACGAGTCACCTGCCGGCAACTGGGAGATATCCACGCATGCACTTTGGTTAAATGACGATGCCCAATACACTCAGGCAAAACAACTAATCGATGAATACCAAGTTAAAAGAAGCCAGCATATAAGGCTAGAAATACAACAAAAAATCGATCAAGGAGAGTATGAGACATTTATTCAACGAATTTTTAACAAGCCTATTCAGTTTTTTATTCCTCTAGCTATTATTATTTTTATACTCTATTTCTCTATCATGCCTTTTCTTGAAATTGGTCAGGGGTAAGGAAACTATTTTCTCCTGGGGCTAACAAAGACATATATGGACGCCCCACCTATGTCAAATCCAAAGTATCCCGTGACGCTATAAATAGCGTATTGGTTGAGAATACTCGTCGCCACAATGTTCAGGTTTTACTGAATCAGGTGAAAAGGCGGGTAATGAAGACATATATCCGGCCTCTGTTGGTCGAAGAGTTTAGATCTCTTCGACGGACCCAAATGAAATCCGACCTGGCCGCCTAAAACACACACTCAGTTTATGATCAACTGTGTCCCAAACAGGCTACTTGCCAGGACGGATATTCCGCTTTGCTCATCACTCGATGTTCTACCCTTGACTGAGGCGAGATTCATTATCAGGTTTGAACGATAATCGTCTAACCCGATCTGAATACTGTTATTGAGCCCGATAGGTCTCATTTTTTTGCAATAATATCCAACATAACCTGGCCATCCTTGCTGCCATAGCAACGCAGGCTTTGTTATGCCCGCGTCGTGCGACTAATGCATTGGCCCACCGGCTGAGTTTGTCTGATTTGTTGCGACACCGTCCGAGCACGGCTCGCGCGCCATGAACCAGTTGTTTGCGTAAGTACCGATCACCTCGTTTGGTGATGCCACCACTACTAAACGTGTTTCCGCTGCTACGCTGTTTGGGTGTGAGACCCAGCCATACGGCAAACTCACGTGCGTTTTTGAACTGTGAGCCATTCCCGATAGCACTATAAATGCCGGTGGCATTGATGACGCCTATCCCGGGAATGCTAGAGAGGAGCTGGCATTGGGGCTGCTGCGAAGAGATTACTGCCAGTTCAACCTGAATACCCGAAATACGTTCAGAGAGTTGGTGGTATTCATTTCTGACACAATCAAACTGATATTTGAGGCTGTGAGATATCGCCTGGCAATCGGGTTGCGCGACTCGGCCCAGCAGTTCAATAAACGCTTTATGCCCCTTAGGTGCGATGATGCCATATTCACTTAACAGGCCGCGGGTTTGGTTCATTAAGCTGGTTCTTCTGCGGACGCATAATTCTCGCAATCGGTGCAGGGTTTGCAGGTCTTGTTGGGCGATTGTTTTGACCGGTACATCGATGATGTTGGGTCGTTTAGAGGCTTCTGCAATCGCAATGGCATCGTTATGATCGCTTTTATTGCCACGCACAAAAGGGGCCACATGTTGGGCCGGTAGTAAGCGTGATCGATGACCTGATTCTTCGAAACAACGTGCCCAATAGTGACTGCTATAACAAGCCTCCATCACCACCACGCATGGAGGTTGTTGAGCCATAAAAGCAGAAAGATTGTTACGTTTAATCTGACGATTAAACACTTCAGATAAGTGGTCGGTAAATCCTGCAACTTGAAATACATCTTTTGCCAAATCGACAGACAGTAATGTAACCTTGTTCATGATGGACGCTCCTAGTGTTGGTAGCTGAATACGATACACCTAATCAGCTTGGCGCTTTGACGCCGGTTCTAGAGGGGCGTCCATCTCATCACACACTTTCAATTTACGGAGCCTCTGATCAATTCATGAATGAACGTGTTGTGTCCAAAATGGCCAATTGACACTAACTCCTTTGATTTCGAACTCGAATGGCTATCAGTTATCACCGAGGGCTTAAATTCTGGATTAGATTATTTCAAAATGAGCATTACGTGGTTTATTTCCACAAATCGAGGTTATATCCTGTGGGCAGGCGGAAAAACAAATAACTAGATCCATTTCCGCACGCATTACGATGTAATCGCCCTTTTTACTTACTGGTGGATTTGGTTTGATCACTCCATTAGGTTCTACCGGAGTGTTTTGCCAAAGATTAAACGGTGACGGTAAATCAACTGGTTTCAGGCCCACCTCAACCATCGCCTCCCAAAAATTATCGGTGCAATTTCGGTGATACTCTTTACACCCAAGTAACTCGTAGCGGTATCGATCACAAGCCGCAAGCAAGGTGTCATGGGTACCCGGAGCCGAATCCTCCATGATTTTCAAAATAGGTCTACGCCGGTTGGTAACCATGACATCGCCCTTACGCGGACACACACGTTCAATCGACACTCGGCAATGTTCTAAAGACATATATTCACCGAGATTGTCAGGATTCAGGGCCCAGCAATCGACTACCTGCGTGCCATGGGTATTAATCACTTTGATTCGACGGCCCTTTTTAATAAAGGCCGCCTTGGCGTGACGTGCAGGAATAGAAATCCGTTGACTGGAAGATGTTGTTTTTTGCCTTGTCATGTTGCTTGCCTACCTCACCGAAAGCCAGGTGGACTTCATCATGTTTTGGCCTGGAAGTAAATCGCCAGGACTTTTAAGCCACGTGTCCGCTTAGCGCCGTAAGCGGAAATTATCCTAGGAGCTTTGAACGGCAGCTTTCGAGAAA
>QIJI01000282.1 GCA_003231795.1 Gammaproteobacteria bacterium | reverse complement strand
GACAGTTTATGAATTGTCCGGGCTACTATCCAATTCATATACGCTTTTATCGTTAATGCTATCCTCCAGTGCTGATATAGCCCTGCTAGCCTGTCCGTTGTTTAAACGCACCACGATCACGTTCAACTATAAGGTTGTATTCGCTTTATTACCAGTGTTAAGGCCTAAAAATTTGAAATGCCTCGGGAATTACCTAGAATAGAATCCGTTCTTCCTATTTGGATATTATTCCCTGCAGTCAGGGTCAGGTTTCGAAAATATGTCAGAATTACTAGAGAGAATTGATCGGCTTAACGAGATTGGGATTGCCCTGTCGGCGGAAAACGATACGCCTAAATTATTAGAGTTGATCATGATGGGTGCCAAGGCGCTGACCCATGCCGATGGTGGTTCGCTGTACTTCTTAAACGATGACGAGTTGAGCTTCGAAATAATATCCAATGACTCGCTCGATATTCAGATGGGCGGCACCTCGGGCAACGACATTACCTTTCCGGCCATCCCGCTGATTGTAGGCGGCGATGAAAACCACAGCAATGTGGTTACCCATTGTGTGCTCAGCGGTAGTACCGTCAATATTGCTGACGCCTACAATGAAGATGGCTTCGATTTTACCGGTACGCGAAAGTTCGATAGTAAAACCGGCTATCGTACCCAGTCGATGCTGACCTTTCCGCTCAAAGACCATGAGCAGGAAATTATCGGTGTATTGCAATTAATTAATGCCACCGACAGCAGCAGTGGTGAAGTCATTGCCTTTAACGAGATCGATCAACAACTGGCCGAATCCCTCGCATCGCAGGCTGCTGTGGCGTTGACTCAGCAACGACTGGTCACCGAACTGCAGATACTATTCGAATCCTTCATAAAAATGATTGCATCGGCGATCGATGACAAATCACCTTATACTGGAGGTCATTGCCGCCGTATTCCGGTGCTCACCATGATGCTGGCCGAAGCCGCGCATGCTGCTGATGAGGGCCCGCTAAAAGAGTTTCAGATTACCGATAAGGATCGCTACGAACTCGAAACCGCGGCCTGGTTACACGACTGCGGTAAAGTAGTCACGCCCGAATACGTGATGGACAAATCAACCAAGCTGGAAACTATTTATGACCGCATACACTCGCTCGAAACCCGTTTCGAAGTGTTGCGCCGCGACGCTGAAATCGAGTATCTGAAAGCCAGTCTCAAGGTCGGCGAAACTGAACAGGGCAGGGCATTGTTAAAGCGCGGGCTGGAACAAAAATGCCAGCAGTTTAAAGATGATTTTGAATTTTTAGAGCGAGCTAATGTGGGCGGCGAATTCATGAGCGACGAGCATATTGAAAGAGTTCGTGAACTGGCGAAATTCACCTGGATCGACACTGGCGGAAAATCGAGACCATTGCTGAGTGAAGACGAAGTCATGAATCTGAGTATTCAACGAGGCACCTTGAACGATGAAGAGCGTGAGGTTATCAATAACCACATCGTAGCTACGATTAAAATGCTCGAATCATTGCCTTTCCCGAAAAATCTGCAAAATGTTCCCGAATATGCGGGTGGACATCACGAAAAAATGGATGGTACGGGCTATCCACGTGGTCTGGTTCGAGATCAGATGTCGGTGCAGGCGCGTCTTATGGCCGTTGCCGACATTTTCGAGGCTTTGACCGCAAGTGATCGACCATACAAAAAAGGGAAAAAGCTATCCGAATGTCTGAAGATTATGGGGTTTATGAAAAAGGACAATCATATCGATCCGGATATATTTGAAATTTTCATTCGCGACCGGGTTTATCTGAAATATGCGGAAGAATTCCTGGACCCTGAGCAGATCGACGAGATCGACCTGGCAGCGATTCCCGGATACACCGGATAAAGGGCCGTTCTAAATATACAGGCTAAAGATTCAGGCAGATTCGAGGTCACTCGGTTCGGCGGTATCGACGCCATCGCGAAGAACACAGGATACGATATCCTTTTCATTTAACAGAAACGACGCAGCAGAGCTTCGTCGACCTGTATCGCAATAAATAATGTACTTTTTCTCAGAGTCGAGTGAATTGGCTTTCATGCGCAGAAATATCAGCGGGATGTTAATGCTGCCCTTGATATGTTTCGCTTTGTGTTCGGTAGGCAGGCGTACATCGAACCAGACTGCTCCGCCGTCGACCAACTTCTTGGCTTCGTCATAATCAACCCAGTCCAGCAGTGGTTCATTCAATAACGAGTTGAAATCTTCCTTGTTGAGGCGCATCAAATGCCCCTCGGTCAACATGGTAACGGTGGCATTACGTTTGCTGTCAGAAATCAGCGCTTCTTCGCCAAAACTGTCTCCCACCGACAGAGTAGCCAGTTTTACCCCGTTAGGATTGGCAGGAGTCGAACGGGTAACCAGGCAACGACCTTCCTTGATGATATAAAAATAGTCGCCGTCTTCATCCTGTTCAATGACTTTTTCGCCGGGATTAAAGCTGACAGATTCCATGCGCATGAACATTGCCTGGATATTGGCAGGCGGAATCCGGTGAAACGCACGCGTCTGCAGAATTCGGCTCATCCAGTCGGTGTCATCATCTTCGTCATCGAGGGTTTCGACCGCGTAACTGCCGGTCTGATCCCAGGTCAACATGATGTCGAGCATGTCACTGTTAATCTTGGTAACGACAACAGGAGATTTTGCGCGCACTGAAACCGGTCGCGGAAATCCGTGCGCAAGCGGCTGTAAACCATCAGGTGTATCTGCCTTGATGGTTTTAATCACTTTTTTATCCTGAACTAGCTCGACTTCACCCTTAAGTACATAGATATGGCATTTGTCCATATCGCCTTTTTTGAATATGTAGTGACCTGGCTGAACCCCGGTCGCGGTGATTTTATTAATTAATTCTTGAGCATTTTCAGGATTCAGAGAATTGATCGGTGATAACGATTTAATCTGTTTTGGATCAATTTCTAGGCTCATATCTAATTTTGAGATCCTGTACGACTGGCATTAGTAAAAAAACGTATTTTGGCGGTTGGTACTCGATAATGCAACTCTTGCGCCAAATTTTCGAAACCTGAATCCATCATCCCGACTGGCTTGTGATATCAACATACAGCTTCAGTTTTTGTCCTGGTTGCAGATACTTTCCGATGCGATTCCAACGCTTGATATCAGCCATTTTGATATTAAAACGGTTAGCAATGAGGTAGAGGGAGTCACCTTTGCGAACGGTATAACGTAGTGCATGTAGAATGTTGCTCGGACGGGTTTGGCTGATACTGACCTTCTGCGCGTTTGTTCCGCTGGTCCAGAGCACCAGTTTCTGGCCAACGCGTAAAGTGTCGATCGGCGCGACCCCGTTCCATTTGGCGAGTGCCTGTGTTGATACGCCATAGCTGCGGGAAATACTCCACAGGCTTTGTCCCGAGCGAACGATATGAACTTTTTTGTTGCCCGATCGATTCGTGTTTTGAATCTTGTTTATGCGCGATTGCTGGCTCAGGCTATAGCTTTGCAATGACCGCGTGGCGGTCGGCACCATGAGATATTTGCCAGCTCGAATCTGAGTGCCTCGAAGGTTATTTACTTCGCGAATCAGTGCGATCGTGGTGCTGTACCTTGTCGAAATTTGACCCAGATTTTCGCCGTTTTTAATTCTATGTCGTACCCAGTTTATGCGTTTGTTGGCAGGTATCCTGGAAACCGCCAGCTCGAAATTTTTGGCTTTGCCTAAAGGCAGGAGCAGCCTGTGCGGACCTTCGGGCGCGGTAGCCCAGCGATTAAAGGCTGGATTTAACTGGTAAAGCTCATTCATCGTAATTCCGGCAAGATCGGCAGCCAATGCCAGGTCGATCTGACCGTCCAGTTCTACTATTTCATAGCTAACCTGATTACCCACAGGAACTAGATCAAGTTTGTACTTTTCCGGATTGGCAAACAGCTCGCGCAATGCGAACATTTTGGGCACGTAATCGAGCGTTTCTTTGCGGATTTTGGTTAGATTCCAGAAATCGGTCGGACGCTTGCGTTTCTTGTTATAACGTATCGCGCCGCGAATTCGTCCGGGTCCTGCGTTATATGACGCCAGCGCCAGTTCCCAGTCACCGTCGAATTGTCTGGCCAGGCTATCCAGGTAATTGATAGCAGCATGGGTTGATTCGATAATATCGCGACGTCCGTCATACCACCAGTTTTGTTTTAATCCGAGAAATCGCCCGGTGGATGGAATAATCTGCCACAAACCTGAAGCCCGACCCGGGGAATAGGCGAATGCCTGGTAAGCCGATTCCACAATCGGTAGCAAGGCAATCTCACTTGGCAGGTTGCGTCGCTCCAGTTCGTCCAGTACAAACGGCAGAATAGGACGCGCACGTTCCATGACACGTTGCATATAGTCGGGATTATCGAGATACCACTTAAGCTGGGCACGCACGCGTTTGTTATCGACTGGGGCGAATTGCATGCCTTGCTGCAATCGATACCAGGCGTTATCGGCGCGCTTGATTTCGAGCAGGGTTGCTTCTATCTCCGCAACAACTTGAGCTTCTTCACGATCGCGTTTCGACATGTGCTTGTGTTTGGCGATAATTTCGGCCGCGCGATCGACTGAGACAGCATCAGTTTCGACCACAATGTCGAACCCATCGTCAACAGGATTTGGCACTTGCCCATTTGTTGCATCGACAAAATCAACAAAACTCTGCTGCTGAAACGGAGATGGTTCGACCGGTGCGCTATCCTGGTCAAGCGGAATCGCTACAGCCGCGCTGACAGGTGGCTCTGGCCCGGGCTGCAGACTGGCGCAGCCGGCTATCGATATTGCGGCACAAACCACAATTAACGATTTAATTCCCCGGCATGGGAGGATTTGCAATAGAAACATTAGTATCGATTGGGGTTACTAGCTAGAATATCGCTAATTGTACCTTCCGAATGATAAGTTTCAAATGAGATTTTGGAAACAAACCACAGAACAAAAAGGATTTGCCACTATCGATGAGTGGTATTCCAGCGAAACTGGCGAAACATTGTTGAGCGAACTCGAACAACGTATCAGTCCGTTGTTGTCTACTACCTTCGGTTATTACTCGCTACAAATCGGCTGTTCCGGACTGGCGCATCGATTGCAACAGAGTTGTCGGGTAAAACATCTTTTTACTCTGGGCAACCTGGAATCCGCCGCGCAAGTGCGTGCCAACCCGGCAATGTTGCCGGTTGCTTCCGATAGTGTCGACCTGGTAATACTGATGCATCACCTGTCAAACACCAGTGAGCCACATGAAATGTTGCGCGAGGCATTTCGAATCCTGATTCCGGAGGGCCGCTTGATTATTATCGATTTCAATCCGATATCCATGTGGGGGTTGCGAAATTTTTTCCAGTCCTGGCTTGAACATATCCCTTTCCAGGGCCATTTTTATACCGCTCGTAGAATTGACGACTGGATGCGATTGCTAGGATTTGACCCTTATCGGAAACTTCGTGTTGGTTACCTGCCACCCATTCAGAAACCTTCCATCACCCGACATTTAAGCTGGCTCGAAAAAGGATTGCGAAACTGGCTGCCGGCTCTCGGTGCGCTCAATTTGCTGGTTTACAGCAAGAGTATTTCACCCTTGACTCCGGTACGACATCGTTGGGTGTCGCGTAAAATCTTACCCGGCAAAATTGCACGCCCGAGTGTTGGTCGCGGTATGAAATATGATCGTTAAAATGCGATGACAGACAAGGTCATTATGTACACCGACGGAGCCTGTCGAGGGAACCCTGGGCCGGGTGGATGGGGGGTCGTGATGTATTATCTCGACAACCATAAAACGGCGAAAGGTTTCGATCCGCAAACGACCAACAATCGGATGGAGTTGATGGCCGTGATCGAGGGGCTAAAAGCGTTGACGCGACCCTGTAGTGTTGAGCTCAAGACCGATTCCAAATATGTGATGCAGGGAATTAATCAGTGGATTACAAACTGGAAGAAAAATGGCTGGAAAACCGCCGCGAAAAAACCCGTAAAAAATGTAGATTTGTGGAAACTGCTGGAGCATGAAATAAGCCGGCATCAGGTTAAATGGCAGTGGGTCAAGGGGCACGCCGGTATTGAAGGTAATGAATTCGCTGATCAACTGGCCAATCAGGCTATCGATGAGGAAATAGCATGAGACAAATCGTTCTGGACACTGAAACCACCGGGCTTGAAGTAAACCTGGGACATCGAATTATTGAGATCGGATGTGTAGAGTTGATCAATCGTCGAATCACCGGTAACCATTGGCATTTTTACTTTAATCCGGAACGGGAGATTGACAGCGGAGCGTTCGATGTACATGGCATTAGCAACGAGTTTCTGCAGGATAAAAATCTATTCTCGGATCATGCAATTGATTTCCTCGATTATGTTGAAGGTGCCGAACTGATCATTCATAACGCGGCTTTTGATGTCGGATTCTTGAACTACGAATTGTCCGGGTTAGAAACGGATGTGGCCATTCTTGAGGAACGCTGTCAAATTCTGGATACTTTGACGCTGGCTCGCCAAAAACATCCAGGACAAAGAAATAATCTTGATGCGTTGTGCAAACGTTATGACATCGACAACAGCCATCGTAGTTTGCACGGCGCATTACTCGATGCGCGCATCCTGGCCGATGTGTATCTGATGATGACAGGTGGTCAGACCAGTCTCGGTCTCGACGCCTCGCAAACAGGTTCCAATGATGATGGCCTGGACGAGATACGACGCGTTGAGGTCGGGCAACCATTACCCTTGTGGCAGGTCGACTCCACAGCGCAGCAGGCGAACCAGGAATACATCGAGTTTTTGGCAAGCCGTCACGACGACCCTGCGTGGAAATAAGTTGTTCGAGCGGACGAGTCAGGATGATTTAAGCATACGCGCCTGATCGCGTTTCCAGTCGCGTTCTTTCGAAGTAGCGCGTTTGTCGTGATATTTCTTACCTTTCGCAATTCCTATTTTTAGCTTGGCCCGGCCACGAATCCAGTAAGCCGATAAAGCGATCAGGGTGTAACCTTTGCGTTCTACCATCCCGGTCAGGCGATCAATTTCACCCCGGTGTGCCAGTAATTTCCGGGTTCGGGTCGCATCTGGTTTGATATGAGTGGAAGCGCTACCGAGCGGACTAATGTGAGCCCCGATTAGCCAGACTTCCCCGTTTTTGACCATAACGTATGTTTCTTTGAGCTGTAGATTACCGTTGCGCAGGCTTTTGACCTCCCAGCCTTCCAGCACCATGCCGGTTTCTATCTGGTCTTCAATAAAATAGTCGTGCCTTGCGACGCGGTTTACCGCAATCGTATTTTCCGCCTTCTTGGGTTTTTTGCTGCCCATTATAAAAGAAATTCCTGCTCCGATTTGTTAGCGCGCCATATTCTCGGGCTAAATCCTGGCCAAGACAAGCCAAACTGTAGGGCAGCTATAACATTTGGAGGCGCGACAATCGCGGAAAAGTGCATTTTTTAAAGATGCACTGCACCAACTGCCTTGAAACGACACCGACCTTCGCTATACACTCTCGCACTTGCAATGGTGACCTGTTTCGGTCCCTTCGTGACAATTATCTGTAAATTCCGCCAGGCCCGGAAGGGAGCAACGGTAGCAGGGACATTGGGTGCGAAGGTGTGCTGGATCAGGTCGCCGCCATTTTCGAGAAACTCTCAACCCCTCTTCCAGATGAGTTACCAGGTATTAGCACGTAAGTGGCGACCGGCCAACTTCCAGCAGTTGGTGGGTCAGGAACACGTCGTCCAGGCGTTGGTAAATGCGCTTGATGGTAATCGCCTGCATCATGCTTATTTGTTCAGTGGCACCCGCGGGGTCGGAAAAACAACTATC
>QIJI01000149.1 GCA_003231795.1 Gammaproteobacteria bacterium | reverse complement strand
TGCCGACCCCGTCAGTTCCGGAAACAAGCAACGGATTCCGATAGCGATCCAGTGGTAACTCGAACAAACCGCCAAATCCGCCGAAGCTGCCAAGCACTCCGTCACGTCGAGTTGACTTGATCGCAGGCTTGATTCGCTGCACCAGTTCGTTGCCGGCGTCGATGTCGACCCCGGCATCTCGATAACTTAAAGTGCCTTCAGAATTCATGGTGTTGTTCAGGAAATAATATGGGTGTGTTATTTTACACGCCTTGTTGGAAAATGTCCGTTGAAGTCAGTAGAGAAACCATGAAGTTGAAACGAATTTTAGTCTTGATGTTTATTTTGGCGAGTACCACATCGTTGCCGCTGGGGGCCGTAGTCGTCGAAGATCTGTTTACGGTCGAGTTACCGGTTGCGGATCAAACCACCAGTTTGCGACTGGAATCGTTCAGTGAAGCTTTCCGACGGGTAATAGTGAGGGCCAGCGGTTCCGATGACGCATTGCGCAGTCCGGCCTTTAAGCGCCCGATCGAACGCAGTGCCCGCTATGTTAAACAATTCCGCTATATCAACCGAAGTCTGCCTGATGACGAAGAATTCGATGGCGGGAGACTGTTTCTGCAAATCGATTTTGATCAACAGTCGATCGAGAGCCTGTTACGCGACAATAATTTCCCGGTTTGGGGGCGTGAGCGCCCGAGCAGCCTGCTGTTGATATCCTATGACGTCAACGAAAATATCAAACTGGTCTCAGACGACACTACGCCGGAACTGATTGAGTCGCTGGATCAGGCCGCCGTCCAGCATGCAGTACCGGTGCTTTTCCCATTAATGGATCTGCAGGATATAGCGCTCGTCAGTATCAGCGATATCATATCGCGCGAATACGATAGCATCGATACGCTGGCCAGTCGGTACTCGCCCGATGCGCTGCTGGTGGGGCAGATTATCGGACGCAGTGGCACGGGTTGGCAGGGAGACTGGGAGGTTCGATTCGCGGATCAGATTTTCAAATGGAATTTTGAAGCGTCCTCGAAAAAAGCAGTTGTTGATCAGGTAATCCGGCACCTGGCGCGAATTCTGGCGTTGGAGTATGCGCTGGAAGATCATCGCCGTGTTGAACAGTCCGTATTGCTCAGTGTTTCGTCGATGGATGGGATCAATAACCTGATTGAGGTCGAGAAATATCTCAAGTCTTTAAATGTAGTCGACAAGGTGCGAGTCGCGATGATTAACAGGGATGTTGTTACCTATCGGCTGAAATTACGCAACGAGGCGTCCGACTTACAACGTCTGATCGAATTTGGCGAAGTTCTGGAACAGGAAAATTTTCCGCAGGTAAGTACCCAGGGAGACGATCAGATCATTATGAATTACAGCTATATTGACCGAGGGCTGGGAAATTAAACAGATCGCGCTTCCTTTAAAGCTCGATCGTCAGTTCAGTTTCGATAATTATTTCGGTAGTCAGACCGAACTTGTTATCGATAGCCTGCGAGCGCTGGTTCGCGGCGATGGTGAAATTCAGATTGGCCTCTGGGGCGGCGGCGGTAGCGGCAAGACGCATTTGCTCAATGCCTGCGCTCATTATGCGCGTAGCCGGAACGTTCGGTTTCATTTTTACGATGCGACCCAGTTGACTGAATTCGATGCTTCGGAATTCGAAGGTTTTGAGCATTGCGATGTACTGGCGATCGATAATTTGGACGCGATTACCGGTCTGGCGGGCTGGGAGTCCCGCTTTTACCAGGTTATCAATCGTTGCCGCGATGGTGATTTCCGCTTTGTTTATTCGCTATCCCAAAAACCTGAAATGCTCGAAACCGGTCTTCCCGATTTACGTTCGCGCCTGCAATGGGGGCTGATGTTGCATATGCCGGATAGTGGAGAGGTGGAAGTTGGTGAAATTCTGGGCAAACGCGCGCGTTTGCTGGGTATCGAATTGTCGAATGATGTAATCGCCTACCTGTTAACGCATCACTCTCGTAATCTCGCCTCGCAAATGGCGATTTTGCAGACCCTCGATGGGGCATCGTTGTCGCAGCGGCGCAGGGTTACGATACCACTCATCAAACAGGTGCTGTCTGAATAGAGTCCGAAGCCCCACTAAAGCAGAATTACAGCAAACTTAGAAAGGAACTCTTACCTGCTATCGGCTCGTACTGCGAGAAAGCGTGCGTAATAAATCGTGGCCAAAAACATCATCGTGCTCGATAGCGTGGTACCTAATGCATACATCCTCAACTCCGGGTTTGAGACCAGCTCGCTGATGCCGATGCAGAAATAGATCAGTGTCAGGAAACCAATCCACTTATAGGTATATCGCTGTTCGCGCCACAAGCCCATCGCCGGCAACATTAACGGAAATACCGCCAGCGCAATCCAATATAGATCGATTTGGTAGCCGGGCCATAACAGGCTGAGCTGGAACAACAGCAGGATGGCCCAGGATAGCAGGCTGGTCAGTTTCAACGGATGCATTTTTGTATCAATTACTGAGCCGGACGGCAAGATCAGCGATGCGTTTACCCAGGGTACGACAGGCCGCAATTTCGTGCTCGCTTAATGCCTGGCCCTCGCTCCCGGCGACGTGGCTTGGGCCATATGGGGTTGCCCCGCTATGGGTTTGATTCAGTGCTGGTTCCGAGTAGGGGACCCCGGTTATTAGCATGCCGTGATGCAGTAGCGGTAACATCATACTGGTTAGAACGGTTTCCTGGCCGCCATGCTGACTCGATGTGGCGGTGAAAACGCCGGCTGGTTTTCCAATCATTGCACCGGATAACCAAAGTCGACTGGTCTGATCAAAAAAGTACTTGAGTGGGGCTGCCATATTGCCGAAATAACCCGGGCTACCGACCACAAGGCCATCGCATTGTTCAAATTCGTCGATGCTGGCGTAAGGCGCGCCCTGTTCTGGAACCGCTGAATCGGTTTGCTCGGTGCTGGCAGATACCGGCGGCAGGCAGCGTAACAAAGCTTCGCAGTTCCGGCTCTCTACGCCGAGACTGATCTGTTCCGCCATGCGACTGACACTGCCGTGCTGACTGTAGTAAACGATCAGTATTTTATGCAATGAGTTCAAGGAGCTCTAGCCCGGAAAATTCATAAATTATGCACGATCTCGCTTGCCCATTGATTCGGCAGGGAATATTCACCCTCAAGGGGCACCGAGGCCCTCAGTCGCCCGGAACCATTTTGTGGTCACGAAGGGTCCGAATGGATGTTGTTTTACAATAACGAAGTTTTATAAGCAATAGCGATTCTGGCTGATTCGAAAGGGAGGCAATTGCGAGCCATTTGAATGATCGCTGGAAATGCTCCAGATCTGGGCTAGAATCCCTATCAAATGTGTAATATTTACATTAAAAACTTGCTCTAAAGGGTTGATCATTGTAGTCTTCTGGGCAAAATAGGCTCTCAATAATAGCAAACACTAAATTCGATAAAGTTTCGGAGAAAACAATAGATGAAACCAACAAACCTCCTAAAAATTGCGGCAATTACACTGATCACATCGAGTCTGATGACCGGTTGTCAAGCCGACAGTGCAAGCACCACTACTGCAGCCGCAGATTCAGCAGCAGTCGCAGATAGTGAGTGTCAGGGTGCAACTCCTGAAGTTCGCAACGCGATCTACGCTGCCAAGTTGAAAAACGCCCGCGCACGTAATCTCGGTGCCGACTGGGAAGCGAACGCCAAAATAATTGAAGAAGCCGAGCAGGCTGCTGCCGATTGCCAAAACGTTCGTGCCAAGATCCTCGCCAACAAGGCAGAAGATGCGGCAACTGAAGCAATCGCTGCATTGCAGACCGACGCACCAACAACAACTGAGAGCCCAGAACCTGCACCTGCCGTAGATGACTCCCCTTATCTGGGCGGATATCTGGTAGTGGGTGGGGATAATTTGTGGTCTATTGCGGGGCAGGACACATTTTATTCGAATCCTTTCATGTGGCCTCTAATTTACAAGACTAACTCTGGACAGATCAAGGATGCAGATCTGATCTTCCCGGGTCAGTACCTGTATATTCCGAAAGCAAAAGGTCCGGCTCGGGCGGGTGCGGTTGCGCACGCCAAGAATCGTGGCGCATGGACACTGGGTGAAACAGAAAGTTCTGATCTGGATTACCTGAATCAGTAAATCAGGCTGAAATAGAGAAAAGCCCGCAGATTCATGCGGGCTTTTTTTTGCCTGTTACCCATCTGGTCAGATCAACTCGTAGGTAGCAAGGTGAAAAGGCGGACCAGAACAATCATGATATTCAGCGGTGATGTCAGCGCTCGGTAAAACACTAAAGTAGTTGGATTGTTTAGGTTTTCGGGCGCATTCGGTCTTTCGGTGCCAGATTATCGGCGTGATCTCCTGGCTATTGGGCCCGTTATATAGTGTGTACGTCGACCTGAGCCCGCATCAATCAGGTTGATCAGTATCCACGCGGCTCTCCAACAGGATTTCGAATGCCCTTATCCTCGCAGGATTTGTCTTGTATCGAATTTTCGCCACCTCAAAGGCGGTTTGTTTCTTTTTATTAATCAATTGCGGATCAGCGCCGAGTTCCAGGAGCCATTTTACCGAATAGAAATCACCGTCCCGCGCTGCGATATGGAGCATCGTGTTGCCATTTCTATTTTCCGCGTTAGGGCTCACTCCAGCATCAATCAGGGCCTTGAATCTGTATCGGTTTTCTTTTGCACTAAATGCTCGGGATAAAAATTCTGGCGACTGCATATCGATATCGGCAAGTCTAGTGACAATGTTCAACCAATAAACCACGTTCGCTATGTCCCCACCATCTGGGTCGACACTCCAACCATTCTTCGTTCTGAAAAGTTCGGAAAGCATTTTCTGGTAGTCTATGTTGGCATTGTCATCCATCAAAACGGCCCCCGATGTTCCCTGTTGTCGGTACATGTTTACTGAACGAGTGCGCAGAGGGATAACATAGCGCGCTTTTTTGTAGGCTGCGCTTCGGGCGTAAAGATAATGCTTGCTGAAGTACGTTACGTCGAACCATTGGCCAGCATCAGGGCTCGACGTGGTCTGCAAAACAACGGCGTCTCCTGATGGGAATACCGGTTGCCCTAAAGAGTTTCGCCTAAACTCGTCGACATTTTGAACGTTGAGATGCCGCCCATCTCCCAACGCAAGCCAGCCTCTCGATACGGATCGCGATGGCAGTATTTCAACGAGATGTTTCGGCGCCACATTATCCACGAACTCGACGCGCTCGAAACTCAGAAATGGAATCTTCCAGTACTCGTTGGGAGTGAGGACAAGCGCGACAAGAATTCCCACAAAGACCCCATTCAGCAATCTCCGAAGGTGGCGGTTTGTTGAGACGTAAAAAGTAATTAGCCCAAAAAGCAAACCAAAACCGACGACACCTGGAAATTTAGAGGCAAGGTCGGTGCTGGGAAAGAAGATTAAGCTGATCGCAGTCGGAACATAGAGAATTGCTGGCACCATCAGGAAATTCGAAAGCCAGTTCGGCCCTTTTTTTCTGGCTCCGGAAAAAGCGAATGCCATCAGAACCGCTGGAGCGATGCCAACTACGCCCCATATCATAAAGTAGCCCTCGCGAAGTCCGCTGAGCCCTGCTAGCCCCGTAGTAGCGTCAGCGTTGTCGGAAACAAGAATAAGTGCAACAGCTAAAACAGCCATGCCGCATTCTTCTTTCGTCCGCGCCAGTCGTTCAACTATTGCTTCGATTTTCGTATCCCAAGTCGTTTGAGTGATATCGTCGGTACACTAAGACTACCATCTTGCGGGTAGTTTAATTAGCTACCCACTCCAGTAATCGCGCAATATCCACCGAAATCCGTTTGATGCTGGCCTGTTTGACTGGTTGGACAACTATCGTTGGAGCAGCTATCCCTGTTTCGTCGACAAACCACTGGTACGGGCCTGGCTTTGTCGAGGCGAAATTTACCAACAGTTATCAGTAAAATCGTGGTACTGCGCGAGATAGTCGAATACTTGCGATTATAACGAACGGGTAGTATCCCAACGACATTCGCTAAACTTAAGCTGCGTATGGATAGTGATGATCAGTTGTCGCGGGTAGTTTAGAAATTAAAACGTCATAATTATACTTGACACCTATTTTTAAATGGCAGGCACCTGGAGTGGGAGATCGACAATCTGCGATGCAAGTCGTTAAATTCCTGCTAATATGCTTTCAAAATCACTCAAAGAATAAGCCGTGACTAAAGCCGTCTGTACCCTGGAAGGGATACTGCAACAACTAGTGTCGCAGGATATTGTCGAACAGGAGAAAGCCAGCATGATCGCCTCGCTGGTTTCTGCCCAGGACAGAAAAAACCTGCATCCCCTGGAAATTATTGCCAATCGGCAGTGGACTAACAAATCCAGACCTGAGCAGGTACTGACGCTCGAGGTATTAACTGCCTGGCTGGCGCAACAGTCCGGGCAGACGCTTTATCATTTCGACCCATTAAAGATGGATGTCGCTGCCTGCACCTCGATCATGTCTTATGCCTACGCGTCACGTTTCGGTATTCTCGCAGTCGAAGTAAACGACAGCGAAGTGGTAATTGCGGTAACCGATCCCTATAACCTCGAGTGGACCAACGAAATCGATCGTATCGTGAACAAACCGATCTCGATCGTGCTGGCGAACCCAAAACAACTAAAAGCCTACCTGATCGAATTCTATAGCGTCAGCAAGGCGATGGTGGGTGCCGGCAACAAGTCCAGTGGCAACATGCCGGTAAATATTCAAAACCTCGAGCAGTTGATTGAGCTCGGCAAGACTGGCAAGGTCGATGCAGAAGATCAGCATATTGTCAGTATTGTCGACTGGTTGTTGCAATATGCGTTCAGCCAGCGTGCCAGTGACATCCATATCGAGCCCCGGCGCGAGCAGGGTAACGTACGATTTCGTATCGATGGCGAAATGCATCAGGTCTACGAAATTCCCGCCAATATTACAGCCGCAGTTGTCAGTCGTATCAAGATCATGGGGCGACTCGATGTTGCCGAGAAGCGCAGGCCACAGGATGGTCGAATAAAGACCCTGTCTCCCGACGGCGTTGAAATTGAACTGCGTTTGTCCAGTATGCCGACCGCATTCGGTGAAAAACTGGTGCTGCGCATATTCGACCCGGAAGTGCTTGTGAAAAACTTCGCAGCGCTGGGTTTCGAGAAAAAGGAATCGGAGATCTGGAATGAAATGATTTCACGGCCGCACGGGATTATTCTGGTGACCGGACCGACCGGTTCAGGCAAGACCACCACGCTTTATACCAGCCTCAAACATCTGGCGACGCCAAAGGTAAATGTTTGCACCATTGAAGATCCGATCGAACTGGTCGAACCCAGTTTCAATCAGATGCAGGTACAACATAATATCGACCTCGATTTCGCCACCGGAGTAAAAACCCTGTTACGTCAGGACCCGGATATCATCATGGTGGGTGAGATTCGTGACCGCGAAACCGCTGAAATGGCGATACAGGCCGCGTTAACCGGGCATTTGGTACTTTCGACGCTGCATACTAATGATGCGCCATCGGCTATTGCCCGCTTGAGCGAAATTGGTGTTCCCCCGTATTTGATCAGTGCTACGCTGATCGGTGTCGTAGCCCAGCGCCTGGTTCGTACACTTTGTCCGCATTGCAAGCATGAACAGGGTTTTGAATTGCTCGACTGGCAAGCGCTGATAAACCCGTGGACAACATCACCGCCTGATAAAATATCGGCTGCCAAAGGCTGTCTCGAATGTCGTCAGACCGGTTTTATCGGGCGCATTGGAATGTATGAAATGATGCCAATCAATGATGCCCTGAAGCAGGAGATCAACGCAGATTTTAATCTTGCGAATTTTCGCAAGGCGGCAATTCGACAGGGAATGAAACCGCTTAATCTGGCCGGTGCCCAAAAAGTTGCACGTGGCCTGACGACGATTGAAGAAGTCCTCAAGGTGGCACCACCGCGCTACGACTAGTGCCAATGAAAAAACTTTCATGGATTTTTCTACTCGGTTGCGCCAGCCTGCTACCGGCATGCTCGAATGA
>QIJI01000035.1 GCA_003231795.1 Gammaproteobacteria bacterium | reverse complement strand
CTTCGAGGATACGCACAGCCTGGTCAATCGAAATACGCCCCTGCATTACGGGTGCATCGGTGGGTGCCGCCAGAATACGGCCACGCCGAATGCCACGATAAACAGCCGGGGTGAAATAGGTTGAGACAATCTTGATTTGATTTTGAAGATTTCGATTGCGCAAGGTACTGATTGCCGCCTCGGCCATCAGCGCATTTCCGACGATATAATCAACCTGTGGATGGGTTTCCAGCACCTCTTGCACCAGGGTACGCTGGATTTCCTTACCGGTATCGCCCCATTTGGTCACGATGATCTCGACCGCGCTATCGGTTAATCCCCGTTTAAAACCGGTTTCGATAAAATCGACCCAACCTGCTCCCTGTGGGCCGGGAAACCATGCAACTGTTACCGGCTCGGTTCCAGCACCGTGTCTTTTCGCGAGATACTCACCAGCCACCTGACCCATCGTGGTCCAGGATACTCCAGACTTGGCGGCGATCCCGGTGTCTTCAATATCGTTCACCGTTGCCAGCACAGGCATCGTTTTTGAAATCCTGGCAATGCTTTGATTGAGCCCTCGAAACGATACCGTGCCGACAATCAACGCATCGATACCTTCTCCCTCAGTACATTCTTCGATCTGCTGCTGCTGCCGCTCAAGGTTGGGATAGCCGCCCGCTTCAACCAGCGTAAATGCAATGCCGAGTCGTTGTGCTTCCTGAACCATGCCATAGTTCACATTTAGCCAGTAAGCGTCTTTCAGATGCGGATAAGAGATGCATAGATGCCAGACACGGCTGGCCGGGGTGGTTGGTTGATAGTCGATAAACCGGCTATCGCTGGAGTAGTCGAAGGGTGTCGACCAGGTCTCCAGTCGCCATACCTCAGCTTGAGCTATAGTCGTCGTAGCCGTGATTAATGCCAGCAAAAGAGTCGCTAGAAACCTTGGACAAAGAGTATTATTCAATGATGTGATGCCGTGAAACCGAATAGCAAATTATTGTACGCTTGCATTTTACGACTGCAAGGCGCAGCATTTTGGCATGCGTAAGCTTGGTATTGCTGCAAAATTGTATCTCGCCTTCGGTAGCATTTTTTTGCTGGCGGCGGTGGCGTCCTCAATTGGCTGGAAAGGATTTGAGCGTGTAAGCGAATCACAAAACCTGGTGATTGACCAGGCTATTCCGGGTTTACGACAAGCCCACCGGCTTTCTGCACTGAATGCTTCAATTGGAAATGCCTCGCGTCAACTACTGCGTGCGAGCGATGAGCCCGAGCGCATAAACATCAGTTTGGCATTATTCTCTGAGGTCGATCAGGTCAACGTCATGCTTGAGGAGTTTCAGCAAACGGGTTTTTCGCTGGAGTCGTTGCAGTCCTTGCGCCAGACAGTCAGCGATATTGAAAACAAACTCCACCGGCAAGATGAACTGGTTCGTCAACGAATTCACCAGCAGGCACGTTTTACGCAACTGGTTGCCAGCCTGGTCGCTACTACCGAAGAGTTGAATGATCTGGCCGATTCACTAGTCGCCAATGCGGCAGCTACGACCACGGCAATCACCGCGAGTCTCTATGATCTGGTCGAGAACAATGCCGATGAACGCGAGCTTTACGATGTTTTCGATCGCCTGGTAGAAGTAGATCTCGACGCCATGGAACGTATGTACGAGCTTCGTCTGCGTAGCGCCATTTTGAACAGTTTGTTCAATCAGGTGGCGAAAGAGTCTGAACTGAAAGCGCTGGAGACTCTGCGACAGCGGACCACGGAAACGATTTCGATACTGAAGCGCCGGGTGAGTGAAATAAACGATCCGCAGCGGCGTAAGAACGCGAGTGAATTGCTATACGCGATGGAGGTTTATGATGGCCCACTCTATGTCTATGGTATTTTCGAAACCCGAATTTCGTTGTTGCTGATAGGTGAATCCCTGACCGCGCTATCACTCGAAACAGCCGAGGCGTCCCACGCGCTGAACGGGATTGTCAATGAATTGAACCTGGCCGGCGGCACCTTGATCAACCGGGTTTCGACCACCGCCAAGCAGTCACTCGATAGCAGTCGCCGTTTGTTTAGCGGCACTTCGATTGTTGTATTGCTGGTTGCCGCCGCAATCTTGTGGTGGTTTATAAAACGTAATGTCGTTCGCCGCCTGTTATCCCTGCAATCGGCAACGCATTCGATCACCCAAGGTGACTATGACGTCGACATCATCGTCGAAGGTCACGATGAATTAACCGACATGGGCAAGGCACTACGAGGTTTTCGTAATAACGCGATCCACAACCGAAAGCTTGATGAGGAATTACGCCAGCACAAGGCGCATCTGGAAGAACTGGTCGAAGAACGCTCCGAGCAGCTACGGGAAACCAACCAGATGCTATCCGAAGAGGTGCAAAATCACGCTGTCGCGCGTGAAAAAGCGGAACAGGCCAGCCAGGCGAAAACTGCATTTCTAGCTACCATGAGCCACGAATTGCGCACCCCCTTAAGTGGCGCGTTGGGTACATTGCGATTGCTATCTGATACAGCGTTGCAGCAGCGACAACTCGACTATGTCCACATTATCAATGCCGCGAATGCCAGCCTGCTGGATATCGTGAATGACATTTTAGGCTATTCGCAGCTTGAGGCAGGCAAGCTGAATCTCGAAAACAGGCGCTTTGACCTGACCGAACTGTTGCACAATGTCGTTGGCTTAATGATGGTTTCGGTGCGAGAGAAAAGTAACAAACTTCAACTGGAAACGGAAAATTTACCGTCACAATGGTTGATGGGAGACTCCGGAAAGTTACATCAAATCCTGATCAATCTGATCGGTAACGCCAACAAATTTACCGACAACGGCAGCATAACGCTACGACTCAACAGTGCCCTCAACGAGGATGAGGACAGCTTGAAACTGCAATTTTCGGTAATCGATACCGGCATCGGTATTGCCCGGGACAAGCAGGTAGAGATTTTTCAGGCTTTTACCCAGGTCGATGCCAGCAGCGCCAGGCTGTATGGCGGCATTGGGCTGGGGCTCGCCATCTGCGACCGTTTGGTGAATGCACTGGGTGGAAAAATATCGCTGGATAGTGAAATTGGCAAAGGCACGAATATCGGATTTGAGGTTGATGTCGAGTTAGCTCAATCGGTTTCACTGTCGCAGTCCGACCCGGCACCGATTCCTGCCATCATCGATGGCGTCAGTGTGCTGATGGTGGAAGACGATGCCACCAACAGTATGGTTACCCGCAGCTATCTGCAACATCTTGGACATCAGGTGACTGCCGCTCAAAGCGGTGAAGAAGCCTTGACGCTGCTGGACCAGGGTGAGTGGTCGCTGCTACTGCTCGATATCAGCTTGCCTGGCATTGATGGGCTGACTATTTTAAAACACGTTCGCGCTCATTCTGACAAGTCGATTTCGGGTTTACCGGTAATTGCAATGTCTGCCCATGTTTTTACCGAAGAAGTTGACCAGTATCTCAGCGCAGGAATGAATGGCTTTCTGGGTAAACCGTTTACGCTTGAGAGTCTGGAGCAAGCGATCGCACAGGCAATCAATGGTGGCGAGGTTCTCATTGCGAATACCAGTCAGGCGAAAAAGCAAGACGACGTAGTGCGATTCGATACCTCGATGATCGATGATGATATCAGTCGGCTGGGGCTGGAAAATGTCGAACAGTTTAGCGGGCTATTTTTTCAATCGGCTGGTCAGTTGAAAACCGAACTGGTCGAGGCAATGATTCAGAATAATCTTGAAAAGCTGGAAAAACTGGCGCATAAGATGAATGGTTCGGCCAGTAACTTCGGGCTCGATAAATTATGTGCACTACTAACCCGGATCGAAACGCAGGCTGTCAATGGTACAAAAATAACCGCTGACTTGTGCGAGCAATTTCAGCAGGAATATGACAGTGCTATCGCCGCGCTGGAAACTTACCTGTTACAACAAAAGAAACCTTCGGGCAAATTATCGGCTTCGCGTTGAGCCCAGACTAAAAAACCTCGCTGGCAAACAAATATCCTTCGCCATGTACCGTCAGAATAATCTGGGGTGTGTGGCTATTCTGTTCGATTTTATTGCGCAGGCGCAGGACGAGTACATCGATAGTACGTTCGTTTGGCGACCATACCCGATGGGTCACTTTTTCCATCAACCATTCGCGATGCAGTGTTTTACCGGGGTGCTCGAGGAAGGTTACCAGCAACTCAAATTCCCCGCGTGTCAATGACAGGTTATCCTGTGTATTTGACGAAAGGCATCGGCGTGATAAATCCAGGGTCCAGCCCGAAAACGACTTGCTTCGCTGCTTATGGTGCTTTGTCTGGTCTGACTGCTTGCGTCGAATCAGGTTTTTCACCCGTGCCAATAATTCTCGCGGGTTGAACGGTTTAGTGACGTAGTCGTCCGCACCGATTTCAAGACCGACTATTTTATCAATCTCATCGGTGCGCGCTGTCACCAGGATAATACCGACATCGGTCTTTTCAGAAAGCTCTCTGGCAAGTTGCAGACCATCTTTGCCCGGTAAATTTATATCCAGTAACACCACATCAATTGTCGACTCCGCAATCAATCGGTTGATGCCTTCGCCATCTTCTGACTGACTGACACGGTAATTCTCGGCCTCGAAATAGGCAACGATCCTGGCACGCGTGACAGCGTCATCTTCGACAATCAGAACATGATGAGGGGAATGTGTATCTGTCACGGTTTGGTTGCCAGGGTTTGGTCGAAATTATATTTATGGATTGGCGACAGCGGAGGGCTCGCATCGGGTAGTCACGATGGTATCAGATAGTTTCAGAAAGGCCACTAATGAACAGGTTGTTAAATGTATTAACCAAACGGATATTCTGTTAACAATTTGAAATCCACGGTTTTTAATCGCTAGTTAAAATGGATCGCGTTACTGAAGCAGCCGGCGAGCTGCCAGGTAGTTAATAACAAATTATATACAACGTTTGTAGAGAGGGCTGGCACAGGGTTGATGTGACTGCTGTAGTGAAAACAAATTCATAATTCCGAGGAGGCTAAAATGAATTTTAGTAAATTTAGAAGCAAATTGATGGCCGGGGCTTTTGCAATAGTTTTAGCCACCGTCATGGGTCAGGCAATGGCCCAGGAAAAAAAGGACTCAAGTAAGCCAATCATAATTCCGACACATAACTGGTCAAGCCAGGTTGTAATGGCTTATGTCATTGGCGGAATTTTTGAAAGCATGGGTAACAATGTCGAGTATAAGCCGGCTGATTCCCAGGCTGTTTATGAAGCCATTCGCCTTGGTGATATCACTATTTCACAAGAAGTCTGGCAGTCTACATTCGGTAAGTCGTTTTACAAAGCTATGGCAAAAGGCGGTCTTATCGACGCCGGTACGCATGCTGCGACCACGCTGGAAGAAATGGGTGTTCCACAATACGTGATTGACGACAATCTCTGCCCGGGTCTGCCAAACTGGGAAGCGTTGAAAAACTGTAAAGAAGTATTTGCAACTGCCGATTCCGGTGGCAAAGGCCGTTGGTTGGAAGGCCCGCAAAGCTGGCATGGTGACCTGATGCCGGTTCGCCTCAAAGCACTTGGACTGGGCGACGATTATTTCGTTAAATTCGCTGGTGGCGCAGATGCAATCTGGGCGGAGTTGGCGTCAGCCAAGAAAGAGGGACGGGGCATCATTACCTTTAACTGGACGCCAAACTTTACCGATGCGGAAGGTTTCGTATTCATCGAGTTCCCTGAATATACCGATGGCTGCCGTGTGGAAGATGGTGGTGACGGAAGTTGCGGTTCGCCCAAAGGCTGGCTCAAGAAAGCTGCAAATTACAAGTTCCCCAAAACCCACCCGGCTGCCTATACGGTGTTCAGCAAATTATCTTTCACCACAATACAGATTGGTGAAATGGCCGCCCTGGTTGACGTCGATAAACTGAGCCATCAGGACGCTGCCAAAAAATGGCTGGCTGACAATGAAGGTGCCTGGAAACCTTTAACGATGTAAGTTGTAACACCGATGCTTCTGTGTTTCCTTATCCAGGCAGGAGCATAGTAGAAGAGCTTAAACCCCTCCCCTGGCAGTGTGGTCCGGGGAGGGGTTCCTGGTTTTTCTCTCAAATTCAGTGATGTGGGGAACTGGATTTTTAGCCCATTTTCAGCCTGCCAGTCAGGTTTGCATTGATCCAGAAGGGATGCTGAAATGATCAGTATTACTGCAACATTGATTTAATCAGTAGTTCCTTAAGATGACACCGGGGTTCAAAAAATGACTACCGAAACCAGCAACAGCACCAATACTTCTACCGATAACGATACTCAGCCTGTCATCAAGTGTGATGGCGTATACAAAATATTTGGTGATAACACTGCCGACATGATGGCGAAGTCGAAGGGTAATATCGATGTCGAAGCATTCAAGGATGCCGGCTGTATCTTCGGGGTCAATAACGCATCTTTAGAAGTCCACAAGGGTGAAATGCTCATCGTCATGGGCCTTTCCGGGTCGGGCAAATCGACCCTCCTGCGCTGTATCTCACGACTGACCGACACCACATCCGGAAACATATTTATTGATGGTGATGATTTGCTCGCGATGAATTCCCGGGAGTTGATGGAACTTCGTCGCAACAAGATGGGCATGGTATTTCAGAGCTTCGCGCTGTTGCCCCACAAAACCGTCATCGAAAACATTGCCTTCCCTTTGCAAGTAAAGGGCACCAGCACGAAAGATAGTATGAAAAGAGCCATGGACATGGTTAATCTTGTTGATCTCACAGGGCGAGAAAATTACTTTCCCAGGCAACTGTCCGGCGGACAGCAACAACGGGTTGGTATTGCACGATCACTGGCAGTTGAGCCGGATATCTGGTTTCTCGATGAACCCTTTTCAGCGCTTGACCCGCTGATCAGAAAAGAAATGCAGGATGAATTTTTACGACTTCAGGAAATGCTGAATAAAACCATTTTGTTTGTCACACATGACTTTGATGAAGCCCTGCGTCTGGCTGACAGAATTGCCATCATGAAAGATGGTGTCATCGAACAGTGCGATACCCCGGCAAATATAGTTCTGCATCCTGCCACCGAATATGTTGCCAAGTTCACCAATGAAGTTCCACGTGAGAGGGTGTTAACCTGTGCCAACGTAATGGAAGAAGTGGGTAGCAATTCGAATCTGAGCGATTTAAAAGTGCCCCATAACGCGGTCATCGAAACGGTTGCCGAGTCCGTGTTAAACGACCCGGATCCAGTCGCTGTTATTGACGACAATAACAATACAATCGGTGTTCTACACCGGAAATCAATTATTCATTTACTGTTTGGCAAGGACGAAGAAGCGAAGTTGGGCAATCAAGCAGCAGGTGCTTAACCGATGAATACCTTTTCCAGCCATCCAAAACTTGTGCAATTTGCAGCCTTGCTGGCTGTATTTTTCCTTTTGTATTTTTTCGTTGATCCTTCGGAAAACAATATCCTCTGGCGCCTGCCGGCGTATTTGGCGGCGGTACCGGGGATGCTGAATAGTTCGGTCGAATTTATCATGTTCGAATGGATGCCGATTGAAACCTATAACGCGGAAATCGAAGACACTGAGACTTCAGCACTGATGCTTGAAATCACCCGGTCGATATCGCGTGCAGTGCTTTTCTGTATTGAATTTATTCGTGAAATTTTGATCGGTGGCCAGAAAACCATCGTTGCTTTCACGAGCTGGGACTGGATTAGTGAAAATAAGTGGGCTTACTGGCCTGCGTTGCCGTGGACAGTCGTTGCCGGCGTCGCAATTACGCTGGGTTACGCACTCAGTGGACGCTGGCTCGCAATTCTGGTGGGCTGTGCGACCAGTTATATCGCTATTTTCGGCCAATGGGTGCCCGCCATGGAAACGCTTTCGTTCGTATTGGTTGCGGCACCGCTATCGGTGGTGCTGGGGGTTTTTCTGGCCGTTCTGGCGTTTAAGAGTCGAGCCGTAGAAAATGCAATGATGCCCCTGCTCAATGTCGCGCAGACGATGCCGCATTTTTCCTATCTGGTGCCGGTAACGGTCTTTTTTGGCGTCG
>QIJI01000396.1 GCA_003231795.1 Gammaproteobacteria bacterium | reverse complement strand
GCACCGAGCGTTACGGTGTGCTGATGAGCCACCCGAAATCTGCCATCATTCATGGATTTTATTATTCGAAGATAGTGCTTTTTGGCGTACCTGAAGACGCGCTACCCGGACCTCCCCCGGACGGATTTTTCGAGCAGCCCGAGCTCCTCGCCCGCATTGCGAATGGCACCAAAGCGATCGAGAACAAGTTGTGGCGCGAAGACTTGAAACGCTGGGATAAAGAAGTAAAGCCGGATTCGATTCGACGCAATCAGCAGATACAGGCGGTCAACCTGGAAGCATTAACAACTACTGAATTGGCCGATCATCTCGTCGTCTGCTTCGAAAACCTGCAAGAATTATGGTATCGGCACCACATTTTTACCATTCCTTCGATATTTCCTACCGGAATGTATCTAGGCAGCGTTTGTGCGTGGACTGGAATTTCGGTGGGTGAAGCGCTGGGGCTGCTAAAAGGATCGTCCCCGGTATCACTCGGAGTGGCCTACAAGGAACTGTGCGAACTGGCGACGCAGCTCAAACAGGCAGGCGTGAGCGCTGAGCAATTCGAAGGCCAGCCGGCAAAGTCCATATTGCAGTCATTTCAGCAAATGCCCGGACCGGTTGCATTGGCTGTCGACAAATACCTGCAACTCATCAGTTATCAGTTGACCTCGGGTTACGACATCACCGAACAGTTCGCATTGGAAACGCCGGAGGTACTGGTTGCCGGAATTTTCAGTGTAATGAAAAGTCTGGATCAGCCGGAGGTCGATGATACGGCCGAGCAGCAACGCATAGCCATTCGTAACAAGGTGCCTGGCGAGCACCAGGCCGAATTTGACGAGCTACTCGAAGAAGCTCGATACACAAACCGGTTACGCGATGAACGCGGTGTCTATAACGAGGGAAAGGCATTCGGGTTATCGCGTCGAGCCATTCTGGAGGCTGGAAAACGTCTGCATGCTGACGGGCGTTTATATAAGGCCGACGCACTGGTACATGCATCGCATGACGAAATGTTAAACATGCTGCGCGGAGAAACCGGCCCTTCCGAAATCGAACTGAAACAACGTGAAGACTGGTCCTCCAGCGCAACCTGTGATGATGTGCCCCCATTTCTCGGTCCACCACCGGAGGCGCCACCACCACTCGAAGCTTTTCCACCCGATGCCCGTCCGACGCAGGCAGCGATCGGGGCGGCCTTTGGTAACGTATTCGATGCACCCGCCAGTGAAGAAGAGGATGAAAATATTGTGTCGGGTTTTCCGGCCAGTCCGGGAATTTATGAAGGTATCGCGCGACTGATCAAAAGCCCATCTGATTTTCATCGATTGCAGCAGGGTGATGTGCTGATTTCGAAATCGACTTCGGCCAGTTTTAATGTAGTAATGCCGTTATTGGGAGCGGTGGTTACTGATCGCGGCGGTCAGCTCTCGCATGCCGCCATCGTCGCGAGAGAATATGGAATTCCGGGAGTCGTCGGTTCGCGCACGGCCACTACCAGCATAACCGATGGTGCAAAAGTTCGGATCGATGGTGATGCCGGAACTGTAGAGATGATCGCATAGAACTGCTACCCCTGATCGAAGTCGAAGATGAGGCCGAATTCGGTGGTAAATCCGTTAGTCTCGGAATTGCCTTACGCGCGGGCCTGAGGGTTCCATCCGGATATGCGTTGAGCCACGAATGTGTGGATGCCGTCGTAAGCGATGAGCAATCTGTCCTGCTGCAGCTCACGGCCGCTTTTGAACAAATGAAAAAGCCGATTGCGGTGCGTTCGTCTGCAATCGGGGAAGACTCACAAGCAGCAAGTTTCGCGGGCCAGCATCTTACCGTATTAAATGTAGTCAGCTTTGAGCATCTGAAAACTGCGATTGGTGAGGTGTTTCAGTCAGTACTGGCCGAATCGGCGCAAACCTATCGGGAGAGGCTGGGGGTTGAAGGTGCACCGCGTATGGGCATCGTACTGCAAGAGCTATTCAATCCCGAAGCGGCCGGTGTCATGTTCACCCGAAACCCGCTTGACCAGGTCGAAGAACGGGTCATTGAAGCGGCCTGGGGTCTGGGCGAAGTCGTTGTTGAGGGCCTGGTAATTCCGGATTATTATCGCCTGAGTCCGCTCGGTGAAGTTCTCGAGTCCAGAGTCGGTGACAAGGATCTTGCGCTGCAATTGTTAGCAAACGGTGGAACCGAAAAGGTTGAAGTCCCGCCGGAGCGCGCAATGGCGCGAATTCTCGATGACGACAAATTATATGACTTACATCAATTGGCACTTCGTTGCGAATCGGTATATGGCAAAGATCTCGATATTGAATGGGGCATGAATAACTGCGGTTTTGTCTTGCTTCAATGCCGTTCTATCACCACCATGGACCCCTGGCGGAAGCCGTAAGATTTGAATTCCCCTGTTGATCAGCATGCTCCCCGGCGTTTTATAGCCGCGATCGTACTGGGTGCGGCGCTGGTCCCGCTCAACTCGACCATGATTGCAGTCGCTCTGCCTGCAATCGGTGAGACCTATCAGGTCAGTCCGGGTGACCTCACCATATGGCTGGTTACCTCTTATCTGCTGGTTAATATAGTTTTACAAACTCCTGCGGGAAAACTCGGTGATATGCTGGGCCGGCGGCGGGCTTTCAATATCGGATTAAGCTTGTTTGTGATCGGGGCGCTGGTCGCGGCCTTTGCTCCTTTGCTCGAAGTCGTAACCCTGTCAAGAATTTTGATGGCAGCCGGAGGCGCGATGCTGATGCCGAATGCGACCGCGTTGTTACGTAATGTCATTGTTGAAGAGCGGCGTTCGCGAGTCTTTGGCTATTACGGTGCAATGTTAGGTGCTTCGGCCGCCATCGGTCCACTGATCGGTGGGATTCTAACGCAATACTTCGGCTGGAAGGCAATCTTTCTGGTCAATATACCGGTTCTGCTGTTGTCGTGGTATCTGGTGCAAAGCGACACCCATTATGATCGATTTAAATCAGCTCAGCGCGAGTCGGTTAAAGCTTTTGATTACATTGGTATGCTGTTGCTGGGGTTTGCTCTTGGCGTGCTGGTTGTCGGGTTGAAAGGTGATGGATACTGGCCGTTTGCGGCATTAGTGTTTGGAGCGCTTGGATTTTTCGGTTTCATCCGCTGGGAGCAACACGCGACCGATCCATTGGTCGACCTGAAATTATTCAAAAGCGTTCCGTTTGTTATCGGCGGCAGCGTGACCGGTTTGCACAACCTCGGCATGTACGCGCTGCTATTCCAGCTTCCTTTCCTGTTGAGGGAATGGTATCAACTCGATGCTTCCAGTATTGGCGCGGTGTTGCTGACGATGATGATTTTTATGGTCTTCCTGGCACCCATCGGAGGACGTTTGTCGGAATTGCTCGGAACGCGTCCGACGATTCTGGGCGGATTGATGGTAGCGCTGGCAGGAATGATATTACTGCTGCTGACAACCGGCTCGACCCCGATTTTATGGATGTTCGTGTCACTGGCCCTGGTCGGGGCCGGGCTTGGGATCGTATCCGGTCCGATTCATTCGACTGCGCTATCGGCGGCACCTGCCGAGCAAAGCGGTGTCGCAGCAAGCGTCATATCAACCATGCGCTACCTGGGCGGAATGGCCGGTATTACCATTATTTCGATATTTCTAAACGATACAGAATCCGCCGGCATGCTGACTCCGAATAGAATTTGTTTCGCAATCTATGTCGCAGCCTATCTGATGGCCTTTTTACTGGTACTTGCGTTTCCCGAGCGCAAAAAACCCGCCTCCGACCCGGCGTAAAGCAAATTGCTTCAACCGCCTTGCATTTCAAATAGTTATCTATTTAATTCAACTAAATAATTGGATTTTACCTGTTGCCTCGCTTTAAACTCGGTATCCTGAAGAAAGCTCAGATTAATTCAGGGTTTCGTTAAATTGTCGGATTACGAGGGTGTTGCACAATGAACAGGTCAGTTCGCCTTGGAGTTGATATTGGTGGAACCTTTACCGATGTCGTACTTGAAATCGAGACTCAACAGTATTCAGCCAAAGTGCTGACCACTTATGTTGCGCCGGAAGATGCAATCATTAGCGGCATGAAGCAGGTTTGTGAGCAGGCCTCAATCGAGGCTTCCGCGATTGAACAGATTATTCACGGTACTACGCTTGCAACCAATGCTTTGATTGAGCGCCGCGGTGCCAGAACCGCACTGATCACAACCCGGGGTTTTCGCGATGTCATCGAGATGCGTAGCGAATCGCGCTTTGAACAATATGATCTCAACCTTACTTTGCCCGAACCTCTGTTACCGAGGCAACAACGTTATACCCTGAGCGAGCGTATCGGTGCGCAGGGAAACGTTTTGATTTCATTGCAGCGATCCGAAGTTGAAGCTCTGGTCGAACAGATCAAGCCTGCCGGTTATGAAAGTATTGCGGTGGGATTAATGCATTCCTATTTGAACGGTGCTCACGAAACGCTGATCCGCGAGGTGCTGGCCGAAAAAATGCCCGAAGTGTCAGTTTCGCTATCGTCTGAAGTTTCGCCTCAAATGCGCGAGTACGAGCGCTTCAACACCGTTGTTGCGAATGCCTACATCAAGCCGATGATGAAAAGTTATCTCGACAGGCTAGGCGGGCAGTTGCAAAAGCAAGGGGTTGATTGCCCGATATTTCTGATGCATTCCGGTGGCGGCATTATCTCTATCGAAAGTGCAGCCGATTTCCCGGTACGACTGGTTGAATCAGGGCCCGCAGGTGGAGCCGTGTTTGCGGCACATATCGCGGCGAGATACGGTCTCGACAAAGTGCTTTCATTTGATATGGGCGGCACCACTGCCAAAATTTGCCTGATCAAAAACCAGGCTCCGAAAACCAGCCGCGTATTCGAGGTGGCGAGAACCTATCGCTTTAAAAAGGGCTCAGGCATGCCGATTTCGATCCCGGTTATTGATATGGTTGAAATTGGTGCGGGTGGTGGATCGCTGGCTCATGTCGATGCAATGCGCCAAATTCGGGTTGGACCGGAGTCTGCCGGATCAGAACCGGGCCCGGCCTGTTATGGTCGAGGCGGCGAACGTCCCGCGGTAACCGATGCCGATCTGGTGCTGGGCAAGCTGGATCCCGATAATTTTGCCGGTGGATCGATCAAACTCGATAGCAACGAGTCCGAAATCGCATTACGCAATTCGGTCGGGAATCAGCTCGACATGGACGCTCAAACCGCCGCCTATGGATTGTGCGAAGTCGTCGATGAAAATATGGCCAATGCGGCCAGGGTTCATGCGGTTGAAAACGGGGAAGATCTGACTGAGTACACGATGATTGCCTTTGGCGGCGCGGCACCACTACATGCCGGGCGCTTGTGTGAAAAGCTGGGCGTATCGCGCCTACTGGTTCCACCCGGTGCCGGGGTAGGATCTGCGATTGGTTTTTTACGCGCTCCATTCAGTTTTGAAGCCAATCGAAGTCTCTACATGCGACTGGCTGATTTCAAGCCTGATGTCATTCAAAAGCTGCTCGCGGAACTTGAAACCGAGGCGACCGGATTTGTTCGTTCCTGCGACGCCGATGCGACCATACAGGCCGAGTACAAAGCTTACATGCGATATACCGGGCAGGGCGAAGAAATTCCGATCCTGTTGTCAGCCGATCAGGCAACAAATCCGGATGCAGATACGTTCCAGCAATTGTTTGAATATGACTACATCGCGCTTTTCGGCCGTGCGGTAGAGGGTATGGATATCGAGATAACCGTATGGTCGGTTAATTCGACAACCCTGGCTGAAAAAGTAGAGCCGGTTGCAACCCTTGAAGGCACCTCGAGGACATTAACCAATGGGCAACGTCCGATATTTGATCCGGCGCTCGGATCTAAAGTTGATTCGGCCATCATTTTACGCGCCGCTCTTGAGTCAGGGGATCTGGTGTCTGGGCCCGCCGCAATCACGGAAGACGAAACCACTATTATCCTGCCTTCAAGTCGGCAGGCAATTCGTCAAGCCGACGGTTGCATCGATATTGTCAGACTTGAAGTAGCAGGCATCGGGAGAGGGTCATGACTCAGGAAACTTCAAACGTATCGAAGCAGGTGATGTGGAATCGCCTTATTTCCGTTGTAGAAGAGCAGGCACAGGCACTGATTCGAACCGCATTTTCGCCATCGGTACGCGAAGCAGGCGATTTATCTGCCGGTGTTTACGACACTCACGGTCAAATGCTGGCGCAGGCAGTTACCGGAACCCCGGGTCACGTTAATGCGATGGCTGACGCGGTTGCTCATTTCATCCGCAGAATAGGCGTCGAGAATATTTTCGAAGGTGATGTTTATATAACCAACGATCCCTGGGAAGGCACTGGACATCTTCATGACATAACCGTCGTAACCCCTTCCTTCCATCGCGGCGTGCATGTCGGATTCCTTGGCTGTACGGCCCATATTGTTGATATCGGTGGGCGTGGGTTTGGTGCCGATGCCGATTCGATCTACGAAGAAGGGCTTTATATCCCGATTATGAAATTTGCCGAAAAAGGCGAAGTTGACATGACACTGATTAATATCGTGCGTGGCAATGTACGCGAACCTGATCAGGCAATAGGTGATTTCTACGCGCTTGCGACCTGTAACGAGATCGGGCATCGGCGCCTGATCGATATGATGAATGAGTTTGATTTGTCCGATTTGAATGACATTGCTACCTTTATTCTGGAAAACTCACGTCGGGCGACCCTGGAACGGATCGCACAACTTCCCCGTGCCCAGGCTTCAGGTTCGATGACCATCGATGGTTACAGCCATCCCGTTGAACTGAAAGTTTCGCTTGATATTCAGCAGGATCGAATTCTATGTGATTTTGGTGGTACCTCCGGACTCGATAAAAAAGGTATCAATGTGCCATTGGTTTACACCAAGGCTTATGCCTGTTTTGCGCTGAAATGTGCGATTGCACCCGAAATACCAAACAACGCTGCGTCATTGGCCCCATTTGTAATTACCGCGCCCGAAAACTCGATAGTCAATGCGGTTCACCCGGCTCCGGTTGCGTTAAGGCATATCATCGGTCATATGATTCCAGATGCGGTTTACGATGCGCTGGACAAAATTCTACCCGATACCGTACCGGCTGAAGGTGCCGGAACCCTGTGTAATTTTCAGGTTTCGTTACGACCCAGAACCGATATTGCCGCCCCGGATAATGCGGTTCGGGCTGAAGTTTTGACTTTTAATTCCGGTGGTTCCGGTGCGCGACCGCATTCGGATGGACTCAATGCTACCGCCTTTCCCTCCGGTGTCATGACGATGCCGGTAGAAGCCACCGAGCATACCGGGCCGGTCATTATCTGGCGCAAGGAACTGCGTCCTGACAGCGGTGGCGCGGGCAAGTATCGCGGGGGTCTTGGCCAATATATGGAAGTAGGTGCTACCGAAGACCATGAATTCGATTTTTCGGCGATGTTCGATCGGGTTGATCATCCGGCACGTGGCCGACAAGGTGGCAAAAATGGTGCCGCAATGACGATCTCCAGAGATGATGGCAGTCCCATGAAAGGCAAGGGCAAGCAGTTTGTCGCTTCGGGTCAACGTGTAATGCTGGCGATGCCGGGTGGTGCCGGTTATGGCAACCCGCGTGATCGCGATCCGGATCTGGTGCGACGTGACCTGGTGCGCGGGTATATATCGGCAGAAGTGGCCAGGCAGGACTACGGCATGAATGATGCCGAAATTGAAAGCTTGCTCGAATCAGTTGGTCAGGGCGAAGCCATTTAATCAAAAGGCGATAAAATGAAACTTGCTGACAATCCATTTACACGGGCATTGCGCGACCGGCAAAAGCAGGTGGGTCTGTGGGTCAGCCTGAGTAATAATTTTGCTGCAGAGGTAGTTGCATCATCACAATTCGATTTGGTATTACTCGATATGGAGCACTGCCCGAACGAACTGAATTCTGTTCTGGGGCAGTTACAGGTGTTCGAGTCGAGTTCGACTACAGCCATTGTGCGTCCGGACTGGAATGACCCGGTCAAAGTCAAGAGGCTGCTCGATCTAGGTGCGCCCGGATTGTTGTTCCCGATGGTCCAGAGCGTTGAAGAAGCTGAAAAAGCCGTGGCCTCGACTCGATATCCACCGCGTGGTATTCGTGGTGTCAGTGGTTCT
>QIJI01000465.1 GCA_003231795.1 Gammaproteobacteria bacterium | reverse complement strand
TGATGCGCCAGGGGCTTTGCGTTACGGTGAACTCAGATGATCCGGCTTATTTTGGCGGTTACATGAATGATAATTTCAGCGCGCTGTCAGCGGCACATCCGATGAGCCGCGAAGAAATCGCCTGCTTCAGCTTCAACGCGATTGAAGCGAGTTTTGCCAGCGCCGATCGCAAGCACCAGTTGACCGGGAAACTGCAGGAATTCCTGAATAACAAAATTTAAACCAGCCAATAGAACGTAGCACAGCGGGAATCAACGATGAATAATAGTAGTTACAGCCATCCACTTTTTTCGCGCCACTACATCACATCGCCAAATGGAAATTAACTTTCTTTACGAACACCCCCGGTGGTCCGAATCGTTAATTGGTGCATTTCGTGACAGAGGCGTCACCCTTACCGCAACCAATGTGGCCGAACTGGCCTTTGCCACGGAAATAGCAAAGTGCCCCGTCTACGATTTAACCGTTAACCGCATTAACATCATGCCCTCGACGGAACGTTCACCCCAGGTGGTTTTCCAGACACTTCATTATCTTGGCCTGCTCGAATTATCCCCTGCCCGGGTGATCAACGGAGCACGTGCCCATTTCATCGGCGCATCGAAAGTCATGCAGAACGGGGTTATCTCCAAACTGGGGCTGTCCTGCCCCAGAGCAATTGCCATTTATCGCATGGAAGATGCGCTGGCTGCGGCCGATCAAATAGGCTACCCGGTGATCGTCAAACCCAACATCGGCGGCTCGGGAAGTGGTATTGCAAAGTTCGACACACGCGATGAACTGGAGGCTGCGGTGAAAATCCGCGCATTGGATCTCGGAGTGGATCGCACCGGTCTGGTACAACAATATATCCACTCGGACGGGTTCATTTACCGAATTGAAGTTCTCGGCGATGAACTGTTCTATAGCATTCGGCAATCGATACAGGAAAACAACTTCAACTACTGCGCTGCGGATGGTTGTTCTGCCGAAGAAACCACAGCCGATGAGACAAATGAATTTGATTTCTGCGCCATTGACGGCGAGGATAGAATTCAGACCTTTAGCCCAGAGCCGGAGATAGCCCGGGACGTTATCCGAATTGTGCAGGCCTGCGATGCGGATGTTGGTGGGGTTGAGTACTTTATTGATTCCGCAACGGGAGCGCCGTGTTTCTATGACTTCAATCCCTATTCGAATTTTGTCACCAATGGCGAGACACTGCTGGGTTTTAGCCCTGAGCAGCGCTATATCGATTTTGTACTTGCCCTCGCTTCCTCCAAATAGCCGACTGGGGCACCGCAGGTTTGGAGCTTAAGTAAGTGCCATCTCCCTCGGACCCATATTTAATTTAGTTGTATTCAATTGTCACGAACATGGTGCCACCATAGGGACCGTAAGCCTGGTCACTGCCAACATTCAATGTCGCGCCTACCGACAGGGTTTGTTGGCCACTGGCATCGGTTAAACCCGAGGTTGACGGCAGACTGGTAAACTTGTCTACCACCAGGGTATTGCCGCCCGAATCGGTCAGTACTACTGACTTGGGCAGTCGAATGCTATACACCGCATTGGGTTCCCCCTGTACTTTGAATGTGGCAGGCTCACCGGCCACGCTCGATTTAATCCCGATACCACCCGTTGTTACCCGCGATCCTTTCGGGCTCAGCACCACGGTTCCGGCCAATTTTTCGGCGCTAACATCGGCGAAATTTAAACCATTCTGAGTAGCCAGGCTGACAGGCCTGACAATGTTGGCGCTAACCGTTGCCGTACTGGTTGCCGCCTGCATCGGTAACTGAATGGCAATGCCCAGTATCATCAGCAACAACAACTGGTAACGGCGATACCGATCCCAGATCAGCAATTTCGTGATATCAGTCATGACCGGAACTTCCTTTGAAAGAGTGATTGCAAACGCCTGTTACCCTAATTTCGGCCGAATCAGCAAAATCTTGAGCCTGCTAATGAGGTACCTGGAACAAGGAATTTACGGATCCGGGAATTGTCGGAATCACATTTGGCCAATACGTTAGTTATGCGATCCAAGCCAAACTGGGTCATAATTCGGGATATTCAGCGGGTCATATTGAAATACATTTCAACCCGCAGTTATTGGCAGATTCTGATGAAATTTAAACTGTGTAGATCAAGGGGAACATGAACCGGGACGAAGCAAGAAAAATCCTGGGGATAGTTGAAGGTGATGCCGACTTACTCGGTCATTTCAACAGGCGCAAAAAATTAATTAGCGAGCGCCTGAAGGCAGCGCCCAACGAAGCACTGAAAGCTCAGTACCGGGGCATGTTAAGCCAGCTTGAGCGGGCTGCGGCCGCGTTGGCAGGCGTCGCTCAAATGCAATCCAGTTCGCCTAAAGGTGACACCACTCCGCTCGGTATCTCGGAACTGGGCCCGGGGCAACTGCTCGCTGATCGCTATCAGGTCAAAAAACAAATGGCCAGGGACAGCATTGGGGTTATGTTGCGCGCTTTTGACCAAAAGCGTAACAAAGACGTTGTCATCATGGTGATATACCCGGAGCTGCTATCGAACGAATATATCCTGCAGCGTTTTCTTGCCGAAGCCCGGGTTGCCAGTGAACTTTATCACCCCGGAATCATGAACGTTACCGGCTGGAAAACCGCGGGTGAATATTCTTTTCTCATCATCGAATTTCTCCAGGGCCAGACTTTAAGTCAATTGATAAAAACGCGTAAAAAGGCGCGTAAACCGTTTAGTACCCAGGAAGTCATTCAATTTGCCAGGGCCATTACCGATGCCCTTAACTATGCACATATCAAGACTGAGCATGGAGACATCAGGCCCGAGAACATCTGGGTTGACGAAAAGGGAAACTATAAAATTATGGGGTTTGGCACCGTCCAACTGAAGCGGGCGCATCAAATCAAACAAACAGGTAATGCACAGATCAGCAAGTATCAGGCGCCCGAGCAATTACAGCATCCGGATATTGCCGACAACCACGTGGATCAATATGCGCTGGGGCTGGTGATGCACGAATTACTAACCTTCGAAGTCCCGTCAGCCAATCATAAATCAGTTGCTATCCGACGTAGAAGAATTGGTAAAAATGTAGCGCCCATTATTAGAAAAATGCTCGATATCAAACCGTCGGCCCGATTTGAGTCTATGGCAGATATCAGCTCCGCAATGTCGCAAATAGAGCCTGCCTGGTCGTTACCCAGATTCAGACCCAATGTAATCGGCACCATCATGGTCATCGTCATTGCCACGGCCATTCTATTTTCGGCCGACTTGTCAAATCGCCTGGCCAGGTTCTGGGACGGCATTCAACCACTGGCATCCGATGTAAAACAACAACAATTCCGTGACTCGATAGAATTGGTAAACGAAGTCAACCGACTGATACAGGATTTAAACCGGGCGCGCACAAAGCTGCAGGCGAAAATCAGGGACGGGGGAAGAACCATTGCAAACCTCGAGGACGCTCTGGCGAGTGCCCGCAGTGATGCCAACAAAGCCGCAGCGCTGCAACAGCTCTATCAGACCCGGCTCGAACTGGCCCGCAACCAGAATCTGCAACGCTTGACCGATAAAATCATATACGCTAACAGCCGTTTGATCCGCTCCGAGGGCAAGGTTCTGATGGCGCTGTCGCTGATCGAAAATAAGGACTTCTATCAGGCGAACGAGGTATTGCTGCCGGTACAGGTCGGTCTGAAACAAGATTTGCAGTATTTCAACACGGCAAGTGCATACCTGTTGGCCCATGAAAAAATGCTTCAGGCGCAGAACACATGGCTGCGGTACCGTGAATCTCAAGGTCTGCAGGCACCGACTGATGTCGAACAACAGCAGATGATTAACAACACCGTACAGCTCGCACAAAGCGGACAACTGAATAAGGCAACCAAACAAGCCGAACAGTTAACCCGGCAATATGCGAAGAAAATTGAAGCCGATCTGCAACGCGTAAAAGACAGGGCGCGTTATGGTGCCCAGCAGGCTCGAACACAAAAGCTCGAAACCGAATGGAAAAGCTACCTGAATAAACGGGGTCTGAGGATCACGCCAGGGCAGCAGGAATCACTCAATCTGATCAAATTGGAGGAACGCACACAACTTTCCCGGCAGGAATTCAGCGCCGCAGCAATTACCAGCCGGGTTCTTCATCAGACTGTGAGCGATTATTACGAGGCATCAAAAACAACGGTGAAGATACAGCTTGAAAATCGGATTGCCGAAGATGCCAGAAGAGCTAAAGCGGATCGTGATATAGCCCTCGCGGCAGCCGAGCAGGCAATGACGGAAAAAGACTACAACCAGGCTGTTAAACAATTTGAAAAGGCTCTGGCTAAAGAACCGGAAGACAAGGCAACCAGCAAACAGCTTGAACTGGCAAAGAGTCGAACATCATCCACGCTGTTAAAAAAATATGCTCCGGGCATGACCCTGGTCAAAATTCCGGGTGGTAGTTTCAATATGGGAGATCTCAACCGCGGAGGAAGCAGCGATGAAAAACCGGCGCACCCGGTAAAAGTGAAAAGTTTTAATCTGATGAAGCATGAGGTCACATTTGCCCAGTTCGATATTTACGTCGAGCAGACGGACGCGGAAAAACCAAAGGATGAGGGCTGGGGCCGAGGTAATCGCCCGGTGATCAACGTGAACTGGACTGAGGCGAGCGACTATGCCAGTTGGCTGAGCGAAATAACCGGCACCCGCTTCAGATTGCCCAGCGAAGCCGAATGGGAATACGCGGCAAGAGCCGGCAGCGAAACGAAATACCCCTGGGGTGGATCCGGACTACGTGAAAAAGCAAATTACGGCAAAGACATTTGCTGTAACGGGCAGGCATCAGGTCCAGATAAATGGGTTAACAGTTCTCCGGTGGGGTCTTTCCCTGCAAATCAATTTGGAATCAATGATATGCACGGCAATGTCTGGGAATGGGTGCAGGACTGCTGGAACGACTCTTATAACGGCGCACCCAATGACGGGAGTGCCTGGCTTAGCGGTGACTGCAAGCGACATTTGTTACGCGGCGGTTCCTGGAGCAGCGTACCGGACTATCTCCGCTCGGCCAACCGCGACGGGAATCAAACCGTTAAACGCAACAATTCTCTCGGCTTCCGCCTGGTCCAGGAACAGTAAACCCGGAACGGAATCACAGGACAGAGTTCCCGTATCCGGTTTGCTCAGGGTTGGTCCTCGCGCAAGACAAAATCGAAGCCGTTGAGAAAAATGTCCTCGGCGCTGATGCTAAAAAATTCTGTCCGGTCGGCGATCAGATTCAATTCAGCCTGTTGCAGCGGAGAAACGCGCAGGTCGTATTCGCCAATCGGAATGTTACTCATTACATAAAACCCGTCGTAGGCCGTTGTGGCAGTTTTAATGACATTACCGGCAGTATCGAGAAGCTCTATAACTACGCGACCGACCCCGTACTGTATGCCGCCTTTGGCGAGATAAACCGTACCGTCAATTTCACCGGTAAGGAGTATCGGGAAATCCAGTTCAATTGTATGACCCGGACGCGGTACCACAAGCACGCCTTCGCGCGCCACCGTCCACAGGGGATCTTCAATTGTCTCCGGCGCAATTGACAAGTTGAGCGGCTGGTGCGCCGGTAACCCGGTCAGGAAACCAACCCCATTTTCATTCGTGCGCAATGAATTGAAGCCGCCGTTCAAGCGGAAGCCAATGCCGGGTAAAGGTTCGTCACCTTCGCTGAACACACCGTTCTGGTCGGCATCGAGAAAAGCTCGCGCCGATACACTGCCGTTGCTGGCCATGGCACGCGCATCCGAAAACCACTGTCGACTGCGGGGTTCACGGCCGAAACTCACCGACAGACTTGCGCTCAAGGTAATTTCATCGTCATCGTTGAATCGACCCCCCAGGCTTAGATTATATCGACCCGATGCCTTATTGGCGCTGATACTAATTTCTGTCAGGTCCTGGTCGAGCGAATGAAGCAGTCCCAGGCTCAGGTTATAATCACCATATTGTCCGGGATCGGCGGTGACAGCCACACTAGTCAACTCATCTTCCGGGTCCAGCTCATAGTTCAGACTACCGCGCCAGCGAATACCTGAGTAGCTACTGCTCAATTGCAGTGAACCGTTGGAGGTCGGGTCCTGCCCGGTAATTTCCTGGCGCACTAGCTGATTACTGATCGCCAATCCGCGGGTATTGAAAAATATCTGATTTACAAACCTGAGCAGTTCCCCCCCTTGTGCAAATTCATCACGCTTGACCTCGAAACTCAACGGAATTCGGGATAGAAAACCCGGCGGGATAGCCGTATCGATTCGCAAGCTACTACGGCTCGCCAGCGCCACCTCATTGGGCGCAAATTCTTCACTGAAAAACTCGTCAAGCGTAGTTTCAGTGAGGCCAATAACAGTATCACCCAACCGGGTTTGCAGGCTCAGTTGTGTGGCACTACCCCCTTCCTGGTCATCAATTACGTCAAAGGTTACAAAAAAACTGTCCCAGTAGCTTCTCAGCCCGGCATTTAAATAGTTGTGTTGCTCGCGCCCGTCAGCGTCTTCCAGCGGAATGCTGGCAAGATTGAGGGTGGCCGAGAGGCGTTTGTTTATACCCCTGTCGTATTGCAGGACGGTTCGGTTGCCGCCGTCTTCGTCATCGGTGGCAGTGACACGATAATAACCTTCACCCGCACGGGTAAGAGATTGATTGAGATCAAATCGAAAATCTTCGGTGCGAATCTGACCCTGCGGTCCGTAAAATACCAGGCGGAAATGGTTGTTGCCAAACAGTAATGGGACATCCTGAAAGTCATACTGACCATTAACCGGCCCCGCCCGATATCCGATCAATGCATTGTTTCGATAAAGTTCCACCTCCCAGTTCGGCAATAATTCGCCGATAAAGCGATGGCGATCAAATTCAATCTGTCGGCCCAAAGGAAAACTGCTGATACTGACACCGGCTTCGATCGTGCTCGGTTGATTGATCAGCGCCAGACGGGGCTCTGTCAGGTGCCCAAGGGAAAACTCGGTGGCGTCCAGAGGAGCCAGTAAACCGCCTTCCGGCTCCTTACGACCCAGGGTAAGTCTGAAATCTTCGCTTTTGTCATCCTCACTGCCGGAAAAGTAAAACACGGACTCCATTTTGGCCAGATCTGCAGTAGCGTAAGTCGTGTATCGATAGTCTCCGGTGGTATCACCGTCACTGGTCTTGCGCCGATCGAACCGAACGGTCTGATCGATAAACGGCGCGCTCCAGTTTTGATAGGGCTCATAATGGCGCGGGTAATCGGTTTTCCTTTGATTCAGACGAGACATCGCCCGCGCGATGCGCTTATCTCTTTCCAGACGATTCTGAAAAGGTAAAGGTTCGTCAGAATCTATTGTTATTCGAGCGGCAAACAGGTCGATATTAAATGACATATCGAACCAGTCGCCAAGCAGATCGGATTCGATGTAAATGTCATTAAACAGCAGATGCACTTTGTCCGGATCATACTTTTGGGTCGCGCCTTTGAGCGTAATTTCAGTGCGCGTAGTATCAAGAAAAAATGTTCGATTTTCTTTTAATACAAAACCGGACGCGGTATCGATTCTGACTTCAACGGCAATATCGGTCAACTCGCTAACAGCACCCAATGGCAGCAGGATAATATTTTCAAACTGGTAGGCCGCAACGAAGTCGTCGAAGGAATACTGTTTGACGCGGACCTCGAGAATTCGCAGATCCTGGGTACTGGGGATCCAGTTTTTATTGCTGGGGGTATTAGTTGACTGAGCGCTGGCGAAAAACGAGACTACCAGCAAACCCGCCAGACTCAACTTTTGCAGACTTGCCAGGTTGCCAGTCAGTACCATGTTTGGCGCACATTATTCAGTTCAGCACAAGGCGGGTTGTTGCCAGCGTGCCGGACTCGACATCGGCGCCGGATTCGATAAAGACGATATCCAGCGCACTATTAACCAGGTTGACCCCGGGCGGAATGTTTAACGGCATTTCAAAACGGCGCCGGTCGCGGTTGGCATACACCGCCACACTATTGGCCAACGCAACCAGGACCGGTTCACCTTCTTGCGGGATTAAAGTAACCCTGAAATCACCGTAGGTGGAACCGCTGCCTTCACGGTTAATATCAACCCCGATTTTGGGCTTGCCCCCGGAATCGCCAGGCGGGACAAGTTCCGCATTGGTTAACTTGACA